>JAIBCZ010000077.1 GCA_024679645.1 Amphritea sp. | reverse complement strand
GCTTAATCCGGCGCCAATCGGTACGGCAATGATCCACAGTATGCGGTAAGGCGTGATCGCTTTGAGTCCAAACAGAAACTCAACACAGCGCTCACCATAGAACGACCAACCGATAATGGTGGTGAAAGCGAAGACAGCCAGTGCGATGGCAACCAGATAGTTACCGACACCGGGCAGAGAGTGTGAGAAGGCTGCTGATGTCAGCGCTGCGCCGGATACACCGGAAGTCCATTCGCCTGACGTGATAATGACCAGGCCGGTAATGGAACAGATGATCAGGGTATCGATAAAGGTACCGAGCATTGCCACCATGCCCTGTCGAACCGGGCTGTTTGTCTGTGCTGCAGCATGGGCGATGGGGGCAGAACCCAGACCTGCTTCATTAGAGAAGATACCCCGGGCAACACCAAAACGAATGGCCATCCATACTGCTGCGCCGGCAAAGCCACCTTCTGCGGCCGTTTCGGTAAATGCATAACTGAAGATCATGTCCAGTGCTGCAGGAATTGCATCTGCATTCATTGCCAGAACAACCAGACCGGCAACCAGGTAAGCGATCGCCATTAACGGTACCAGAGCACCGGCAACACTACCGATACGCTTAATGCCACCAATCAGAACGGCGCCTACGAGCACCATCAGGATGGCGCCGGTGATCCATACATTCAGGCCGAAGTTGGACTGTATAACGTCGGCTACAGAGTTTGACTGTACTGTGTTACCAATACCGAAAGCCGCAATCGCGCCAAAACCAGCAAAGGCTGTTCCGAGCCAGGCCCACTTAGCGCCCAGACCGTTCTTGATGTAGTACATTGGGCCGCCAACATGGTTGCCTGCTTCATCAACTTCACGATATTTAACCGCCAGAACGGCTTCTGCGTATTTGGTTGCCATGCCCACCAGTGCGGTACACCACATCCAGAACAGTGCGCCGGGTCCGCCGAGAAAGACTGCGGTTGCAACACCGGCAATATTACCGGTACCGACTGTTGCAGAGAGGGCTGTCATGAGTGCCTGGTAAGGTGGAATTTCACCCTCTTTGAGCGCTTCGCCATCTGCGGAGCGGCCGCTCCATAATAGTTTAAAACCGGTTCCCAGCTTGAGAATCGGCATTAGTTTCAGACCCAACATCAGAAACAGACCGACTCCCAGGATTAATACCAGCATCATCGGTCCCCAGACGATGCCGTTAATCGCGCCGATTACAGACGTGATAGCTTCCATATGAACTCCTTAATTATTGTATTTTCCCTTCGGTGGACTTGTGGTCCGATCAACCCGATAAGGAACGTTTCCACTCACGTGGATGTTTAAAACTGGCATGTGTGTTGCCAGCATCTAAACGCTTTAACCCGGTTCTCTCATCAGGCTAAAGCATCACTCCGGCCAGAAATAGGTAGCGGCCGGAAGGGATAGGTTTACTACAGGGAGATTTGAGCTCCACGCCGTTGGAATGTTTTCATCTCGCTATCAGGTACAAACAGGCCGCCGGTAGTCCACACCAGATGCGTTGCGTTGTGCATAACGGAGACTAACTGTTGCTGTTGTAGGTATGTTTTCCCCTGAGCGCTTTCAGTGAGCCAGTCCGGCCCGGAAAAGCCTGCTGCCGCTGAAGGCTCGATCTCGATACCTTCAGTTTCGTAGAGTCGGTAAAGTTGCCTGAACAGTGCTGTATCGGTCAGGGTAAAAACGCCACTGAGAATATTGTCCATAATCGAGCAGACCCATCCGGATGCCATGCTAACGGCCAGGCCATCAGCATCTGTTGCTACGTTGAGTCCTGCCTGATAGACCGATTCCGGCTGGGCCTTGTCCTCGGATAACATGCCGACCAACACACAGGGTGCCTGGACTGGTTCGGCAAAAAAACAGTGCACATGGGGGCCGAAAACCTGTTTCAGACCGTAGTTGATACCGCCGGGTGCACCGCCCACCCCACAAGGTATATAGACAAACAGTGGGTGTTCAGCATCGACCTGGATCTGTTGTTCAATAAGCTGTTGTTGTAAGCGCAGGGCTGCGACGGCATAGCCGAGAAACAGCCGGGGTGAGTTCTCGTCATCGACGAAGTAACTGTTTGGGTCTGTATCTGAAGCTGTTCTTCCCGCAGTCACTGCGGCACTGTAATCATCACTGTGTTCGACAACAGTTACACCCCGGTTACGCAGTCGTTCTTTTTTCCATTCTTTTGCTTCAATGGACATGTGGACAACCACGTTGAAGCCAAGAGCAGCGCTGATAATACCGATACTCAGACCCAGGTTGCCGGTACTGCTGACCGCTATTTCATAACGGTTAAACAGGTTTTTTGCAGCAGGGGAAGCAAGTAACCGGTAATCATCGGCTATAGCATTTATGATGCCCTGTTCCAGTGCTAACTGTTCAGCATGACAGAGTACTTCGTGAATACCGCCGCGCGCTTTAACAGATCCTGCAACGGGCAACGCATGATCACCTTTGATCATCAATTTACCCTGTAGTTGAGGGTAGTGCTGTTGCTGCAGCTTTGCTGCAGAGATCAGTTGTGACTCGATAAGCCCTTCACTGGATGATAGCTCAGGAAACAGTTGTTTAAGCAGGGGGGCAAAACGCCGCAGACGCTGATCTGCTTGCTCTATTTCAAACAGGCTTAGATTGTGGTGGCAGAGGTTTGCATCGGCTTGATAGTTTGGGTTAAGCCATAATAATGGCTCACCCTGACGGAGTGCCTCTCTAGTGGGGCTGTCAATACTGTGCGGCATAAGTAAGTTCTGCGACTGTTGTGGTTTTTATGGTGCAGTGGGAAATATTCTGTTCGTTTTAAGTGGGCTAAACAAACCATCATTTCTATAGTATGGTTTAGTTTGACTAAATTATAAGATGGGCTTTTATATGCACCTCAACAGTCAGATCCTGGCCGCTATGAAAACCTTTGAGGCGGCGGCCCGGTTACATAGCTTCAGTCAGGCTGCCAGTGAACTCTCAATTACTCCCGGTGCTGTGAGTCAGCAAATTAAAAACCTGGAGCATCAGCTGGGTGTGGCTCTGTTTACCCGTAAGACGCGTCAGGTTGAGTTGACTCCCCAGGGGGGACAGTTTTATGAGACGGTTCGGCCGGCGTTACTGAGTCTGAATAGCTGTATCGGGCGAATTAAACGATTTGATCTGGAGGGTAATGTCCGGCTTCGCTCTATACCTTCATTTGTTTTTAAGTGGCTGATACCCCGGCTGGGCGGTTTTCAGAAGCGTTTTCCCGATATCCGGATCGAAACCTTTGCTGATGGCAGTCTGCTGGATCTTAAAAGTCGGGATTTTGATATAGCGATCGATTATGGGGTAGGTGATTACCCCGGCCTCAGTTGTACATTAATGATGGATGAGTATCTGTTTCCTGTCGTGAGTCCAGAGTATTTTAGTGATATTGACTGGGCGGATTCCGGCGCACTGAACCGTGTGCCTTTGTTGCATGATACGACCCCCTGGGTGGATGCAGAGCCGGACTCTGAATGGCGTTACTGGCTGGATGTGAGTGATATGCAAACGGTTGATACCAGTCGGGGGCACTATTTTAATCGGGGTGATATGGCGATTAAGGCTGCTGTATCCGGGCTTGGTGCTGCGATTGCCCGTGAATCGCTTATTACCGAAGAGATTATCAGAGGGCGGCTGATAGCCCCTTATGCAAAACAGAAGTGTCGCTGCAGCTATTATATTATCTATCCCGATGGCGCGTTAAATAATCCCCGGATAAGAGCGGTCCATGACTGGCTAATAGAGATTGGCGGTCAGCCCGGCTGAGGGCGAACCGCATCTGCTAGTGAAGCGTTTTGTTTTTCTTTGTCATGGCCTGAGCAGCGACTAGCTTCTTGGCTGATTCGGGTTAATTGGCAGGCTCAGAGACTCTTTAACCTCCTCCATCACAATATAGCTCTTAGAATTTTTTACACCGGGCAGTGTCAGTAGCATCTCGCCTAACAGTGCGCGGTACTCAGACATGTCCGCAATTCTCGCTTTGATCAGGAAGTCGGCATCACCTGAAACCAGATGGCATTCCAGTACATAGGGTAAGGAAGCAACAGCCAGGTTAAATTTCTGGAACGCATCGGGAGACTGGTAGGAGAGGGAGATCTCGACAAATACCAGCATGCCGTAACCCATCGCCTGTGGGTCAATACGCGCATAGTACCCCTGAATAAGTCCGTCTTTCTCGAGGCGCTTTACCCGCTCCATACAAGGTGTCGTGCTGAGCCCAACGATATCGGCCAGTTCTACATAGCTGATACGGCCATTCTCCTGAAGTGTCTTCAGAATATTCAGATCGATCTTATCAAGTTTACGTTTATGTTTAGTATTCATAGAGTTACTTCGCCCGTTAGACCAAATGGAGGTAAAAGTTATTATTGCTATTGTTTTGTAGGGTAATTTTTTTGAAATAAGTTTAAATACAAAATAATAATCTGTCAAAGATGCAATAGACTAGCTAAATAAATTGTTGGTCATAAATATAAAAACTGATAGGTATTTGTAATGCATATTTTGATTTTGGGTAGCGGTGTTATCGGCGTAACCAGCGCCTGGTATCTGGCTAAGCAGGGCCACCAGGTGACCGTTGTAGACCGTCAAAGCTCGCCGGCAATGGAGACCAGCTTTGCTAATGCGGGTCAGATCTCACCTGGTTATTCTGCTCCCTGGGCAGCGCCTGGTGTACCACTGAAAGCGGTAAAGTGGATGATGCAGGATCTGGCGCCACTGATGGTTAACCCCAAGATTAATGCAAATACGCTTAAGTGGATGACGAAGATGCTGACCAACTGTAATCAGTCTTCATACCATACTAACAAAGCGAGGATGATGCGTCTGGCTGAGTATAGCCGTGATTGTTTCAAAGATCTTCGTTCTCAATTAGATATTGATTATGACTCACGCACTAATGGTACTTTGCAGGTTTTTCGTACGCAGAAGCAGGTCGATGCGGCGGCTAAAGATATCTCAGTACTGGAAGAGTGCGGTGTCGATTATGAGGTTCTGGATCAAACCGGCTGTGTTGAGCGTGAGCCGGCTCTGGCGCATGTCAGAGATAAAATTGTTGGTGGTTTACGCTTGCCTGGTGATGAGACGGGCGATTGTTTTAAGTTTACCAATGCACTGGCAGAAGAGTGTAAGAAGCTAGGTGTTGAATTTAAGTTTGATACTGATATTGAAGGTTTGATCAGCGATGACACACAGATAGTCGGGGTGAAAACCAAACAGGGTACTTTGACTGCGGATCGTTATCTGATGTGCCTGGGCAGTTACTCAACTTTATTATTGGCAAATGTAGGGGTCGTCATTCCCGTATACCCTATTAAAGGTTACTCCCTGACGCTGCCTATTGTTGATGAGAGTAAAGCGCCAGTGTCTACGATTATGGATGAAACTTATAAGGTGGCTGTCACCCGCTTTGAAGACCGTATTCGGGTAGGTGGTACGGCTGAGATCACGTCATACGATACCTCGTTAATGGAAAAGCGTCGTAAGAATGTTGAGTTTACGGTCGCCGACCTGTTTCCGGGTGGTGGTGATATCGAGCAGGCTGAGTTCTGGACCGGGTTACGTCCAATGACGCCTGATGGCACGCCAGTTCTGGGTGGCTCTCGTTATCCGAATTTATATATGAATACCGGTCACGGCACTTTGGGTTGGACGATGTCTCTGGGGTCCGGCAAGTTTGTTGCTGATGTGATTAGCGGTAATGCGACTGATATCGATCCAGAAGGGCTTTCCGTTACCCGTTACGGCCATAAGTAAGCCGTAACGGTTTTTGATGAGCACAGGGAGGAGGACCGGCCCGCCTGAAAATAGGTCGGTCCGGACCCTGTGCTCATTTTTTTTTACAGGATATAATCTGCAGCGGTTTGTCGCTGGAGCAGGGCAGTCTGACGATTTACCTTTCAGGTAGCTTAAGCATCTCACTTAAGCGATTCGCGAAGCCCATTTTTATACATCTATCAGAATTTTATATTGGGGATTTAAGCATGCCAACTAAGACGATCATCGCAACAGAAAATGCACCATCTGCAATCGGTACATACTCACAGGCAGTAAAAGTAGATAACACGGTTTATATGTCGGGTCAGATTCCACTGGTTCCGGCGACTATGGAGATGGTGACTGAGTCTTTTGAAGCTCAGGCAGTACAGGTTTTTGAAAATATGAAAGCGGTTGCTGAGGCGGCCGGTGGTTCAATGAATGATCTGGTTAAAGTCAATATTCTGCTGACCGATCTGGTTAACTTCGGCACTGTAAACGAAGTGATGACGCGTTATTTTGATGAGCCTTACCCTGCGCGTGCTGCTTACGCTGTTAAAGCGCTGCCAAAGGATGCAGATATTGAAGTTGAAGCGGTAATGGTTGTTAGCTAAAACAGCATAGCGCTACCCGTAGGTAGCGTTTTAAAGCAAGGTTTAAGGTAAGCGCTTGAAGGAAAGAGTTAAATGAGTCGAGCAGCAAAAATAACGGTTGATCTGGATGCCATTCGTCATAATTATCGATTGGCTCGTTCCCTTAATCCAGAAGGGAATGCGGCGGCGATCATTAAAGCTGATGGCTATGGCCATGGTGCAGTTGTGATCGCTAAAGCATTAGAGTCTGAAGCAGATGCTTTTGGCGTTGCTTGTATCGAAGAGGGTGTCGAACTAATAGAGGCGGGCATTAAAAAGCCTGTTTTACTGCTTGAAGGCTTTTTTGAAGCGAGCGAACTTGAGTACATTAGCGAGAACGATATGTGGTGTGCTGTTCACAGTCTTGCTCAGATAGAACAGCTCGCTACTGCGAGCTTGAATAAACCTATTACTGTCTGGTTGAAAATGAACTCCGGGATGAATCGTCTTGGTGTTCATCCAGATGACTATCAGGCGGCCTATCAGCGTCTTAAGCAGCTGGATAATGTTGCTGATGTGGTGCTGATGACACACTTTGCCTGTGCTGATGAGCTGGAAAAAAGTGAAACAGAAGCGCAATTGGCTACCTTTAATCGGGCAACTGAAGGGCTTGATGCGCCAGCTAGCATGGCAAACTCCGCGGGTGTTCTGGCCTGGTCTGACTCTCGCCGTGACTGGATGCGTCCAGGCATAATGCTTTATGGTGCAACCCCGTTTCCTGAATCACAGGAGAATGCGGATCAGCTGGTGTCAGCAATGACTCTGACGTCCGAAATTATAGCGGTACGTGATGTTCAGCCTGGTGAGGCGGTTGGCTATGGGAGTCATTTCTGTGCCGATAAGCTGACCCGTGTTGCTACGGTAGCGCTGGGTTATGCGGATGGTTATCCGCGTCATGCCGTTACCGGAACGCCTGTGTGGGTGAACGGTCAGCGTTCGCGGATAATTGGCAGGGTATCGATGGATATGTTGACGATAGACCTGACTGATCTGCCCGATGCAGATGTCGGTACTGAGGTGGAGTTTTGGGGTAAGAACTTGCCGGCGGCAGAAGTGGCGCCTTATTGTGCAACCATTCCTTATACTTTGTTTACCGGTATTACCCGTCGGGTACACAAGCGCTATATCAACTGCTGAGAATATGCAGATCTTATGCTGACCAGTAGGGCTGAATGATAAAAGCCGTAGATTTAATTATCTACGGCTTTTTTTTGCGGCGATGAAATTGCATATTTCATTGGCTGAATTGAAGTCGGAGCCTATAAAAATATAGTAGGGTTTGAAGCCGGGTATATATTCGTCCCCTAATGCCGGCTTAGCGATAAGTCTCAAATTAAACCCTATGATTCGATCTGTCAGGCGCTTTATTTAGTTCTTCGAATGCTCATTTTGCGCGCGATCCAGCTGGCCTATATCCAAAACAGGGGCGGCATCAAGATGCTGTGCGTTGAGCATAAATGCGACCCGCTCCAGACTGGCTACAACCATTGATTGCTCCCAGTTCTGGATATCTTCAAAGTGTCGTAGAAATAGATCCTGCTGAGTTGTGGGGGCGCCTTTCATCAGCTCAACCCCATCGTCGGTGAGGCTTAGCCACACCTTCCGTTTATCTTCTGTGCCACGCTGTCTGGCAATCAGGGCTTTTTTCTCAAGGCGATCCAGAATGCTGGTAACTGTGGCCTGGGTTAATGCCATCTCTTTAGCCAGTTCGCCAGTCGTCAGTTGTATGTTTTCCCGCAACGTTTGCATCACCATCAGTTGTGCTGGCGTGAGCCCTGTTCTGCGACTAATTTCTTTGTCCTGCATGTCGGTGGATCGAATGATCTGTCGCAGCAATACAAGTGCTTTCTGGCTATTTTCCATCGATTTTCCTGTGCGGATTTTTATGAGGCCATTCTACGTATATTTGGCTTTTTTATCTATTGAGCAATGATGTGCGGGTAGTATTTTGTTTGTGTTACAAACTATTTTTTGGATTCTGTTGTTTAATATTTAAGCGTTTCCGGGTTGTTAAGCGGACTTTAGTGTGTTTTCATAGCGGCGAAAAGCTTAGTAATGCTAAATATTAGTACTACTAAATTTTAGCAATACAATTTATTAGGGATGCAATGAATACTTTAGGCGTGATTTTACGCAAACCCATCGCTGAAGATGGGTATTTGGTACATCAGCTCATTACTCAAACACCTGAATTAGATAGCAACTCCTGCTATTGCAACTTACTTCAATGCGGCCATTTTTCAGATACCTCAATCATCGCTGAGAAGCAGGGGGCTGTTTTAGGATTTATCAGTGGCTATTTAAAGCCGACTCAGCCGCAAACATTATTTATATGGCAAGTTGCTGTCAGCGCCGGTGCCCGGGGACAAGGGCTTGGTAGTCAGATGTTACAGCAGCTTATTGAGCGAAATGAAAGCGCCTCTGTAACCCACATTGAAACCACTATTACTGAAAATAATGCTGCTTCGTGGGCATTGTTTAATCGATTGGCGAAGCACTTCGATGCGCCTCTGGAGCGCTCAGTGATGTTCGATCGGGTCACCCACTTTAACGATGAGCATGATTCAGAACTGCTAGCCAGAATCGGTCCTATAGCGCGCTGATACTTAGCCCTTCTAACTAAACTTATAATTAAATATTAAGAGTACTTTATGAAAATCTTTGAAGAGATTGAGTCGGAAGTTCAATCCTATGCCCGTTCGTTCCCGCGTATCTTTAACAAAGCTCAGGGAGAGTTCCTGTATGACGAGGAAGGTAATCAGTACCTCGATTTTCTGGCAGGTGCCGGGACGCTGAACTATGGCCATAACAATCCAATCTTTAAGGAAAAGCTATTAGATTACATCCATAGCGATGGCATCACCCACGGTCTTGATCTGCATACCAAGGCGAAAGGTGAATTTATGGAGACCTTCAATGAGAAAATTCTCAAGCCTCGCGAGCTCAATTATGTGATGCAATTTACCGGGCCTACCGGTACTAATGCTGTAGAGGCTGCCTTGAAACTGGCTCGTAATATTACCGGACGTGAAAATGTCATCAGCTTCACTAATGGGTTTCATGG
>JAIBCZ010000166.1 GCA_024679645.1 Amphritea sp. | reverse complement strand
CTTAATTGCGTTACTGAAGCGATTAATTGTATTGATCGGGAAGCCCTGGTGGCGGCTCAGGGTGACGTGACCAGTTTTATTGGCGGCCACAGCATTGACCTGATGCACCAGTACCAGCGGGACCTCGCAGAGCGCCTGCCCAACTGGCATTACTTTATGGTGCCGGGTACTGATCACTCGCTACCATTTCAGAAACCGCGTCAGATCTCCCGTGTTATGGACGCAGAGCTGCTGCGCTTCCTCGCTTGATAAGCCTTAATCGTCTAGACTGAAAGCCCCGGATTACGGGGCTTTTTTATAGCTATAGTACTTATCAGGGCAAACCCCTATACTTTTGTAGTATGTTGACAGTTTTTGCCTTTAGTCGAGTTGACGCTGGTCTTATTGGGCTGTATTGTTAGTTCAAGATTCAGATTGTCGACAATCCAAAGAGAAGGTTGTAATGGCAGAGATCATAGAAATAACAGAAAGTACCAGCGAATTACGCACCCTTGCAGACAAAGTCTGTGAGCAGCTGGTGACAGCGATTGTGCGGGGTGATATTCCCCCGGGTCAGAAGATCAGTGAGCCGGAACTTGCGCGCACTTACGGGATTAGCCGGGGGCCGCTTCGTGAAGCTATACGCCACCTTGAAGGTCTGCGTCTGGTGGTTCGAATTCCCCATGTGGGTGCCCGCGTTGTCTCGCTAAGCCCGGAAGAGCTGGTTGAGATTTACCGTATTCGTGAAGCACTGGAAGGCATGGCGTGTCGTCTGGCCGCTGAAAATATGTCGACAGCTGAAATAGAAAGCTTACGACAGCTGCTTTATCAGCACGAAAAGAATATTGAAGAGATTGACGGGCGTGCCTACTTTCAGAAAGAGGGTGACCTGGATTTCCACTACCGTATTGTTCAATCCAGCAAGAACACAAAACTGTTCGAATTGCTGGGTGGCGAACTTTATCACCTGGTACGCATGTACCGTTATCAATTCAGCGTTTCTAAATCACGTCCACAGCGCGCCCTGAAGGAACATCACCGCATCCTGGATGCGATTGAAGAAAGGGATGGCGAACTGGCGGAAATGTTGATGCGCCGCCATATTGGTCGGGCCCGTCGTAATATTGAAGAAAGTCTGAACCCAAAGAACAAAGAAGAGAGGGAGTAACCCATGAGCAAACTGACCGCAGGCGGCCGTTTCCGCAAAGCACTACAAGAAGCTAATCCATTACAGATTGTTGGTACGACTAACGCATATCACGCCATGATGGCTGAGCGTGTAGGTCACAAAGCTATCTACCTTTCAGGTGGTGGTGTTGCTAACCATTCATACGGTCTGCCTGATCTGGGTATGACGTCTATGAACGATGTACTGGCTGATGTTGCCCGAATCACCAGTGCTGTTGAAACCCCTCTTATTGTTGATATCGATACCGGTTGGGGTGGCGCGTTTAACATCTCCCGCACCGTTAAAGAGATGACTAAGTATGGCGCTGCAGGTTGCCATATTGAAGATCAGGTAGCGCAAAAGCGTTGTGGTCACCGTCCTAACAAAGAGATCGTTACTCTGGAAGAGATGGTTGATCGTGTTAAAGCAGCGGTTGATGCCAAGACTGATGATGACTTCTTCGTTATCGCTCGTACCGATGCGTTCCAGATGGAAGGTCTGAATTCTGCCGTTGAGCGTGCGCAGGCATGTCTTGAAGCAGGTGCTGACGGCATCTTTGCTGAAGCAGTTCACACGCTGGATGATTACAAAGCATTCTCTGACGGTATTAATGGTTCACATCTGCTGGCAAACATTACTGAATTCGGCGCTACGCCACTGTTTAATGTTGAAGAGCTGGCTGAAAACGGAGCAACCATGGTGTTGTACCCGCTGTCAGCGTTCCGTGCTGCAAACCTGGCTGCATTGAATGTTTATGAAGCGCTGCTACGCGATGGTGATCAGAAAGCGGTTGTAGACACAATGCAGACACGTATGGATCTGTATGACTTCCTCAACTACCACGACTTCGAGCAGAAGCTGGATGCGTTGTTCGAAGAAGGTAAAAACAAGTAAGAAGCCGCAGAGCTGACTCCCGCTGACCAGTTCAGCGGGACTATATACTGAATTACAGCAAAAAATACTGTAACGGGTAAGCATGATAATTAAGCCCGAAAGCAGAGATAGAGGAGAGATAGGATGGCTGAAGCTAAGAAACTAAGCGGCGCTGGCTTGCGTGGACAGTCCGCAGGTGAGACTGCACTTTGTACCGTAGGTCAGACCGGTGCAGGTCTTACTTATCGTGGCTACGATATCAAAGAGTTAGCTGATAAAGCGCAGTTTGAAGAAGTTGCGTATCTGTTGCTGTACGGAAAACTGCCAAACCAGGGTGAGCTGACTGCTTATAAAGCCCGCCTGAAAGGTATGCGTTCTTTACCTGACGCACTGAAAACAGTTCTTGAGCAGATTCCTGCGGACGCGCATCCGATGGATGTAATGCGGACCGGTTGTTCAATGCTGGGTAACCTGGAAACTGAAGCCGATTTCGCTGATCAGCATGATCACATCGACCGTATGCTGGCAGTGTTCCCGGGTATGATCAACTACTGGTACAACTTCAGCCACAACGGTAAGCGTATTAACGTTGAAACTGATGCGGATTCTATCGGTGAGCAGTTCCTGTGGACGCTGCATGATAAGAAGCCAGAGCCACTGCATGTTGATGTAATGCATGCGTCACTGATTCTGTATGCAGAGCATGAGTTCAACGCTTCAACCTTTACTGCGCGTGTTTGTGCATCGACTCTGTCTGATATCCATAGCTGTGTTACTGCAGCAATCGGTTCTCTGCGTGGCCCACTTCACGGTGGCGCTAACGAAGCAGCGATGGCGATGATTGAAAACTGGCGTTCAGCTGATGAAGCGGAAGCTGAAATCATGGGTATGCTGGCACGTAAAGATAAGATCATGGGCTTTGGTCATGCGATCTACCGCGAATCTGATCCGCGTAATGCGATTATCAAAGAGTGGTCTGAAAAGCTGTCTGCTCAAGTTGGTGATGAATACCTGTACGCTGTTTCTGAGCGTGTTGAAGCCGTTATGTGGCGTGAAAAGAAGCTGTTCTGTAACGCTGACTTCTTCCATGCATCTGCGTACAACTTCATGGGCATTCCTACCGAGCTATTTACGCCTATCTTTGTTTGTTCACGGGCAGCAGGCTGGACAGCTCATGTGATGGAGCAGCGTGCCAATAACCGCATCATCCGTCCATCTGCTGATTACTCGGGCCCAGAGAGCGCTGAATGGGTTGATATCGCTGATCGCCCATAGTCGCGCTTAGCTATACAGGGAAGGGGCTGTGCCCCTTTCTACCGAAGATACTAATTATTGATACAGGTGTTATATGAACACTGAATACCGTAAATCCTTAGCCGGTACCGGCCTGGATTACTTCGACACCCGTGCGGCTGTCGAAGCGATTAAGCCCGGTGCTTACGCTACATTGCCATACACCTCACGTGTACTGGCTGAGCAGCTTGTACGTCGCTGCGAGCCGACGGCTCTGACTGACTCTTTGAAGCAGTTGATAGAACGCAAGCAAGATCTAGACTTTCCATGGTATCCGGCACGGGTTGTGTGCCACGATATTCTGGGTCAGACCGCGTTGGTTGACCTTGCCGGTCTGCGTGATGCGATCGCTGACCAGGGCGGTGACCCGGCTAAAGTTAATCCGGTTGTGCCAACCCAGTTGATTGTTGACCACTCGTTGGCAGTAGAAGCACCGGGTTTCGATCCGGATGCTTTCCAGAAAAACCGTGACATTGAAGATCGTCGTAACGATGATCGTTTCCACTTTATCGAGTGGTGTAAGACCGCATTTGATAACGTCGATGTAATTCCTGCGGGCAACGGCATCATGCACCAGATCAACCTGGAGAAGATGTCTCCGGTGATCCAGGCGCGTGATGGTGTTGCTTACCCGGATACCTGTGTTGGTACCGACAGCCACACGCCACACGTTGATGCGCTGGGTGTTATCGCCATCGGTGTAGGTGGTCTGGAAGCTGAAACGGTCATGCTGGGTCGTCCTTCAATGATGCGCCTGCCGGACATCATCGGTGTTAAGCTGGTTGGCAAGCGTCAGCCGGGTATCACCGCTACCGATATGGTACTGGCGATTACCGAGTTCCTGCGTAATGAGAAAGTGGTTTCATCTTACCTGGAATTCTTTGGTGAAGGCGCTAAGGCACTGACCATCGGTGACCGTGCGACTATCTCTAACATGACACCTGAGTTCGGTGCGTCTGCCGGTATGTTCTATATCGACGAGCAGACTATCGATTACTTAAAGCTGACCGGTCGTGAGCCTGAACAGGTTGCACTGGTTGAGCAGTACGCAAAAGAAACTGGTTTGTGGGCTGATGATCTGGTTGAAGCAGAATACGGCCGGGTGCTGGAATTTGATCTGTCGACTGTTGTTCGCAACATGGCAGGCCCATCTAATCCACATCGTCGCCTGCCAACAACGGCATTGAATGAGCGTGGCATTGCCAGCGATGACTTGCTAGCTGCAGCGAAGGTTGAAGAGGCCGATGGCCTGATGCCTGATGGCGCTGTAATTATCGCCGCTATCACTTCTTGTACCAATACCTCAAACCCACGTAACGTTGTTGCCGCGGGTCTGGTTGCTAAGAAAGCCAATGAGCTGGGTCTGATTCGTAAGCCTTGGGTTAAAACCTCTTTTGCTCCCGGTTCTAAGGTTGCCAAGTTGTATCTTGAAGAAGCTGGACTGTTGTCAGAGATGGAACAGCTGGGCTTCGGTATCGTGGGTTATGCTTGTACTACCTGTAACGGTATGAGTGGTGCGCTGGATCCTAAGATTCAGCAAGAGATTATCGATCGTGACCTTTACTCTACAGCGGTATTGTCCGGTAACCGTAACTTCGATGGACGTATCCATCCGCATGCTAAGCAAGCATTCCTGGCGTCACCACCACTGGTAGTGGCTTACGCGATTGCTGGCACCATGCGTTTTGATATCGAAAAAGATGTGTTGGGTACCGACAAAGCGGGTAACGCTGTCACGCTGAAAGATATCTGGCCAAGCGATGAAGAGATCGATTCAATTGTTGCTAAGGCGGTTAAGCCTGAACAGTTTAATCAGGTTTACATCCCGATGTTTGATCTGGGTGATGTAGCTAAATCTCCAAGCCCTCTATACGACTGGCGTCCACAGACCACCTACATTCGTCGCCCACCTTACTGGGAAGGCGCGTTGGCAGGGGAGCGTACCATGAAGGGTATGGTGCCTCTGGCAGT
>JAIBCZ010000122.1 GCA_024679645.1 Amphritea sp. | reverse complement strand
CGGTTCTGCAGTATTGGACGGCCAATATTTCTATATATCTGTCCACCCGCCCGGGGTTGCTCATCCAGTATCAGCGTCTTAAGCCCGGCAGTACTCGCTTCTTTAGCTGAAGCCATGCCAGCCGGTCCGGCACCGATAATCACCAGATCATATTGCGGTAAATCTGTCATAAACTGTCTCCACCCAGCTCACGGGCACCCTGCTGAACAGTAACCACCATCCCTTCGCGAACCTCTGTCATACAGGCCTGTTTATTGGGTTTACCATCGATATTCATTAAGCACTCAAAACAAACACCCATCATGCAGTATGGCGCCCGGCCAGCACCGCTAACAGGGGTTGTCCGCGTAGGTCTAAGACCTGATCGCATCACCGCAGCGGCAACAGTTTCACCGTCCAGGGCGATAACTTTTCGCCCTTCTATAGTGATTTCTACCGTTGCTCTTTCATTACAGGGCAAACGGTTAAAGCTTAAATCTGCTGCCATGAAACTTCTCCAAATCTATAGCCGAATCGGCACTACCAGTCACAATCCAGTCAGCGACAGGCCCGGCATGTGCAGCCGCCAGCGTGACACCACTGTGGCAGGTAACCAGATACGCTCCAGGGTATTGTTCCGACTGTTGATATATTGGATTGCCATCCGGAGTCATGATGCGCAAAGCGCCCCAGGAACGGATCAGGTTTACCTCTTTCAACAGCGGAAACATCGTGGTTGCACGGTGAGCAATCTGCGCTAGAACCTCCGTTGTCGTACCTGTATCAAAACCAACATCTTCTTTTGAATCACCGCACTGAACGGTACCTTCTTCGGTCTGACGCACGTGTCCGGTCGGATAGTGCAAAAACGGGCGCACCCTTTCTGCAATCAATACCTGCCCCCGGTTCGGAAAAACCGGTGCCTCAATTCCAACCATTGGTCCCAGCTCTTTATTACCTAAACCTGCCGCCAGCACCACTTTGTTACAACTGAACTCAGCCTGTGCTGTCTGTAAAATAAACTGCCCCTGTTGCGGGACAATATTGCCAACCCGGCCAGCATTAACCAGCTTGCCCCCGAGCGACTCAAACCGCGCAACCAGAGCCTGCATCAGATACAGCGGATTGACATGACCATCTTCAGGTCCCCAGGTTGCGCCTGCTATCTCGGGGCCGATATCCGGAATCATTTCACGCAACTGTTGCAGATCGAGTACCTCGTAGGGGTAACCTTCAGAATGCTCAACAGCCATCTGTTGCAACATTTCCTGACGCTTTTGCAGCTCAGCTTCGTTCAGGCAGACAAACAACCCTCCCCGCTGCTGCAGCTGGATATCGATGCCAGTGTGCTGTGTCAGATCATTTGCCAGCCCATCCCAGAGCCGAGCTGAAAGACGGGTAATGCGTGCATATTCAGGCAGGTTATCACCCTTGCCCTGCACCCAGACCAGGCCAAAATTCCCCCGTGACGCCCGTAATGCAACATCACCTTCATCGTATACTGTGACCTGCTGCCCCTGCTTTTGAATCCCCAGCGCAATACAAAGTCCTACCAGGCCACCGCCAATTACAGCTACGTCAGAGCTGCCACGGTTTATCCGCACACTCTCCGTCATATGCTTTCTCCAGTATAAAGAGGATTAATCGCTGAAAAGACCGGCCAGACGAGTGCCTGACCGGTGGTTCAATATTATTCAGCCAGTGCAGCTTCAAGAATCTGATCAGCCCACTCTTTACCGATATCATTGATGATTTCAGGCCATACGTTCTGCTTAACTTTTGCTGCAGTCGCGGCTAACTGCTCAGGCGTCACCTTAACGATAGTTGCGCCGGCATCAACCAGACGCTGCTCGTTAGCTGCCTGATCTGTTTCAGCAGTTGCCCAGCGGCTGTTTTCAAAATCCAGAGCAGCCTGAGAAAGTGCCTGCTGCTGATTCGTTTTAAGATCATTGAAACGTTCTTCATTGATCATCAGGTACCAAACTTCAAAATGCGTATTAATCGGCACGTAGTACTTAGTCACATCACGGAATGAAGCGTAGTAACCTTCAGCACCTGAGCCGATAACACCATCAACAACACCGGTTTGCACAGCGGTAAAAGCTTCAGAGAACGGCAGAGGTGAGCCGATATAACCTAAGTTATCCGCCAGCAGCTGAAAGACCTTGATCGGTGGCACACGTACTTTAGCTGATTTGCTAACACCGGAATCCGCTGCACCCTCTACATCTTTGTTCAGCGCTACACCGCCAAAGTAAACAGGCCATGCACCCAGCACTTTAATACCCTGCTGCTTATAAAGATCCGATACGGTATTTCGCATCACAGAGCCCGGGCCAAATTTCTTCTGTGCATCCGCCCAGTCCTGAGCCATATAAGGCAGAGAAACGATCTGGAAACGCTTATCAACGCTGGATGCGATTGGCTGCACAGCCATATCAACAGCTCCCAGACCAACACGCTCCTGAACTACCGTGTAGTCACCCAGAGCATTTGCCGGATACAGCTTAACTTTTAGCTTTCCATCGGTTGCCGCTTTTACGGCTTCAGCAAATTTCGTGGCATCCATATCAATCGCCGTACCCTGCGGGCGAACGTGTGAAAGCTTAAGGGTTGCAGCTTCGACTGCCGTCATAGTCGCCAGCGATAAAGAAGCGGCCAGAACCAGCTTTTTAGAAAGTGATGTAAACATTGATATTCCTCATTGTTGTTTTGTGTCCTTGCGGACCGTTTTTTATGTTTAACGTACTTAGTAGCCCATCATTGCCGGGATAGCTTCAGAAAGTTCAGGCCAGATCAGCACCAGTACCACGACTGGCAGATAACCGAACAAAAGCAGGATCATGGCGGGCTTGATAACCTCGGTAAATTTCACTTTACCGATCCGTGCTCCCAGATAAAGAATGCTGGCGTAGGGCGGCGTAACCCCTCCCATCGCAGTGGTCACACCCATAATGGCTGCAAATTGAATCGGGCTGACACCCAGCGCGCTCATCAATGGCATTAGCAACGGAGCAGTCAGAATGATCGCCGTGATATCGTTAACCACCATGCCGATGGCGAATAGAAACAGCGTGACCATAATCAGCAGAACTGTTTTGTCCTGGGTTATCTCGAAGATAGATTCCACCAGCGCCTGGGGAATATCTTCCATAACGAAGAGCTGACTCAGCATCAGACTGAAAAGAATCATAATCAGAATGGCACCGACCGCAGTGGCAGACTCCTTTCCGGCTTCAAGAAACTTTTTCCAGGTGAGTCCCCTGTAGATCATGAAACCTACCGGTAAGGCATAGATAACAGCGACCGCAGCAGCTTCTGTCGGTGTCATGATTCCACCATAGATACCGCCAAGGATAATGACCGGCATTAGTAATGCAGGAATCGCATGAACCGTATTATTACCCGCCAGCTTCATGGTCTCGCTGAATGAGACTTTGTCATCCAGTACCAGTGGGAATTTTCGCGCCATCACCAGGTTAACAATGGCAAAGTTGAACATGATCAGAAGGCCCGGACCCAGAGTCGCCAGAAAGCTTGCCAGGATGGATGTTTCTGTCACCCAGCCATAGACAATCATGGTGACACTGGGCGGGATTAGCAGTCCCAGAATAGAGGAGTTAGCAATCAATGCAGTGGCATACGCACGGGGATAGCCCTTGCGTTCCATCTCTGGAATCAACAGTGGACCGATTGCCGCTATACCCGTCAGACCACTGCCTGAGATAGCCCCGATAATGGCACAACTAATGGAAGCTACAACGCCCAACCCGCCTCTGACGCGGCCAACAAAAATATTAACAAACTTAAGCAAGCTCGCCGCGATACCACTGACACTCATAATCGTGCCAGCAAAAACGAACAGTGGTATAGCTAGCAGTATCGGGTTAGTCAGCTGACTAAAACCCCACAGCATCATCCCTTTAAAAGTGACTTCACCAACTAAGGCCATCACCATCAGACCTGCGCCAAAGCAATATGGCAGCGGTACACCCAGGCTCAGCAGAATAACTAATACGGCAAACGCTAACAGTGCTATCTCAACCATTGTTACGATCCTCCTTCGGTGACAGCATCTGGAACTCATCAAGTTCATCCGTATGAGGATGCTCATGATCAATCAACTTATCGACTTCAACTCCGCCAGCCAGCAAGACTCGAATATGTCTGAACAGATGTAACAGAACATAGAGTGTCATCAGCAACAGACCGATAAACAGCGCTGATTCATAGATAAGCGTTGGTAAGTAGAGGGTCGGGGTCTCTTTCGATACCCGCATTGCATACTGGAAGTAGTCCCAGGCCCAATAGGTAAGCCAGCTTGAGATAACCAGACTGATGGACTCAGAAACAACCAGCAGAATATGCCGTGCCCGTTCTGTTTTAAGGAAAATTTCGAGCACATTGGCGCGAATCTGAGTGTCTTCCCGGGAAGCGTTGACTGCCCCGAGAATATAAAGCCATAAGGTGGGAATAACAGCGATCTCTTCAAGCCCCATAATCGGCGTCTCGAAAACATAGCGGGTTATTACCTGCACGAATTGCATACCTGCAACCGTACTGATCAATATCGCCAAAGTGTATCTAAACAATGTCTCCATAATTATTATCTCTTGTTGGAGCTCATAATCAGTGCCTCCTGAGAAGCACCCTTAATGTTGTATTTACATGATCATAAATCGAGCAAATAATATCAAATCATGAATATTACATACTTGATAACATGGTATTATATTATAGATCACTCAGGGGACTATCATTTATGGCTCAGTTAAGTTTCAGACAGGTCGAGGCATTTCGCGCGGTAATGATTGCCGGCACCACCACAGGCGCGGCAGAAATGCTTTTCATTTCACAGCCGGCAGTCAGCCGGTTATTAAGTGATTTTGAAGACTCAGTGAAGGTACCGCTGTTTGATCGACTGAAGAAAAGATTGGTCCCCACCCCGGAAGCCTTAATCCTGTTTGAAGAAGTAGAACGCTCTTTCGTCGGTATCGAGAAACTGGCGCGTACTGCGGAGGAGTTAAGGACGTTTCATCGGGGAACACTGCGAATCGCTTGTATGCCAGCCCTTGCTCAGGCATTTTTACCACAGGTTTCCCGGGAGTTTATGGAACTGAATCAGGGGGTTTCGATGACCCTTCAGGTACGTAGTTCTCAACAGGTCGCAGACTGGATCTCTACCCAACATTTCGATATCGGCTTTGCTGCGGTTGCCGTGTCAGACCCATCCATAAAAACAGAATTACTGGCACGCAGCGAAATGGTCTGTGTCCTGCCGCCCGGGCACCCGCTTGAGAATAAAGACCTCATCGAGCCGCAGGATCTTAAAGATGATGTTTTTATTTCACTGGGCACGGAACATCGTTACAAAGTGGATGATGCTTTCGAGAATGCGGAAGTAAAAAGAAAAATGCTGTTTGATACTCAGGTATCCCATATCGCCTGCAGTTATGTACTGTCGGGCTCGGGTGTGTCCCTGGTTGACCCGGTGACCGCCCTGAGTTTTATCAAGCAGGGGCTCGTGGTAAAACCCTTCTCTATCTCAATACCCTTTAAGTACAACCTGATCTACTCAGCCACCCGCCCTGTTTCGCAGCTGGCGCTGGATTTTTGTAAGCTGCTAAAAAGCCGTTTAGCCGAACTGGCTGAGGAATCCGATAACCTGTTCAAAATATTAGCCAAAAGAAAGCTATAACTTCCTTTTGAGAAGCCCCCGACAGCCAGAATGCCTACCGGGGGCAATATCTTTTATACCGTCGCCAATACGCCAAAAGCCGCTACCCCTAAACCGCCCACACGGGAAATCATGCCCAGGCTGTAGCTGTCGGCGAGCTGTCCCATACGGCTACCCGCCATTAGCAACACAGTGGTGGTGATCAGGAAGCCTGCGATATAGGCCGCAGGGGATGCCGCCAATGGCAGTTCAGCGCCGTGAGCCAAACCGTGGAACAGGGCAAAGCCCGCAGCAACGGCAATGCCGGTAACCAGCGTAAAACGTACCGCCAGTGCCAGCAATACGCCGGCAGCCACTACTGAAACAACGATACCCTGCTCTACATAAGGGACGGACACTCCGGTCATCGTTAGCAATGCACCAGCCCCCATCGCCAGTAGAAAAGCAGCCGGCACGGCAATGCCAGCTCTGCTTTTACTGCAGCCTGCGGCCATAAGACCGACCGCCAGCATGACCAACAGATGATCAGCCCCCGACAAGGGATGAAGAATGCCCTGGAAAAAACCGGCCACTTCATGCCCGGTATGCGCCATCGCAGAAAGCGGCGCCAGCGCACCGACCAGGGTTAACAGACGTAACTGATTGCGTTTATTCATTGTATGCTCCTGAAAAGCCTATTAATTATTAAACCACTGCCTTAACCGGTGGTAACTGCTTAGATTCCAGCATCCCTTCGGTGACGATGAATTCGAGAATCTGTTTCAGGCCTTCAGCCTTCTTCAGGTTGGAGAAGACAAAAGGCCGATCGCCGCGCATTCGTTTCGCATCCACATCCATCACGTCAAGAGATGCCCCAACCAGGGGTGCCAGATCCGTCTTG
>JAIBCZ010000189.1 GCA_024679645.1 Amphritea sp. | reverse complement strand
CTGGAGGCTATGGCTGACGGTTCAGCTCATGTTGTGGTTGGTACCCATGCACTGTTTCAGGATGAAGTCAGGTTTGCCAACTTAGGGTTGGTGGTTGTGGATGAGCAACATCGTTTTGGTGTGCATCAGCGTTTGGCGCTGCGGGAGAAAGGGCGAACAGATCATCGTTCACCCCATCAACTTATTATGACGGCCACACCTATTCCCAGAACACTCACGATGAGCGCTTACGCGGATCTGGATTGTTCGATTATTGATGAGCTGCCACCTGGGCGGACACCGGTTAATACAGTTGTGATATCAGATCAGCGACGTCCGGAGGTGGTCCAGCGGGTTCAGGAGGCTTGTGGGCAGGGGCGACAAATTTATTGGGTTTGTACCCTGATAGAGGAATCTGAAGCGTTACAGTGTCAGGCGGCTGAAGTGACGGCTGAAACTTTGCGTGAAGCGTTGCCTGAGCTGCGGGTCGGTTTAATTCATGGGCGCATGAAGCCTGCTGAGAAAGCAGAAATTATGGCCAGTTATAAAGCGGCGGAGCTGGATTTACTGGTGGCGACAACAGTGATTGAGGTGGGAGTCGATGTACCTAATGCCTCGGTGATGATTATTGAAAACCCAGAGCGTCTCGGCTTAGCTCAGTTACACCAGCTTCGGGGCCGGGTCGGGCGTGGATCGGTCGAGAGTTTCTGTCTGCTGATGTATCATGCGCCTCTTTCTCAACAGGGTCGGGAGCGGCTTGGGGTGATGCGGGAAACCACGGATGGCTTTCGAATCGCTGAAAAAGATTTGGAATTACGGGGCCCGGGGGAGGTTCTGGGTACCCGGCAGACCGGCATGATCTCCTTTAAAGTGGCCGATTTACAACGGGATGGGGATCTGTTGACCCGGGTGAAACAAGTTGCCAGCCAGGTAGCGATTGATTCGCAGTTGAGTGATGCGATTATTCAGCGCTGGCTGGGGCGGGATGAAAAATACGCAGTAGTTTAAAGCCCGCTTTAAATTGTCTGAACAATCTAATTATCATTTTAGTTTAAGAGCCAACTATGTCTGTGCCTCCGTGCCGTTTTTCTATTGCTGAGTCTGATTCGCCGGTTGAGTTGTTGCCCCGGGACCTGAGTGCCTGGCAGGAGGGTAACTGTGGTGTCGATTATGTACACCGACTGGAGTCCGGGATCGCCGGCCCGGAGCTGATTATTCAGGCCCTGACTCACGGAAATGAAATCTGTGGTGCAAACGCCTTGTTGTGGCTGTTGGAAAACGGCATCCGCCCGGTTAAGGGGGCGCTGACTCTGATCTTTGCTAACGTTGAGGCTTATAACACCTTTGACCCGCAACGCCCCTTTGCCAGTCGCTGCCTTGATGAGGATATGAACCGGGTCTGGCATGCCGCGCGGCTTACCCAGCCGGAAACTCATGAAGCGCTGCGAGCCATTGAGCTCTTACCTTTTATTGAGAATGCATCCAGCTTACTGGACCTGCATTCAACCACCTTTGCGGTGGCGCCCATGCTGATCTATCCGAACAACCGGTGTAACCGAGAATTTGCTGATAGACTGGCGTTCCCTTTTCCGCATCTTCTGTATGATCTGGGCCAGTATCACACCGGGATGCTAATCTCTGAGCATGAACGTCACAGTGATGGTGGTTTCTCGCTGGTGGCCGAGTGCGGTCAGCATTTTGCAAAGTCGACCAGTCAGCAAGCGCTGGCAACTACGCTGCGATTTATTAAGCTACACGGCATGCTTGATGCGGCCGTCGAATTGCCTGATTGGGGATATTCGCCAGGCAATGAGGCCGGACATTATCGTATCGACCGGGTGCTTAAGGCGGAAAGTGACCAGTTTCGTTTTGTTGAGCCCTTCAGTGGCTTTGAACGATTCAATAAAGGCGAATTGATCGCCATTGATGACCAGACATTGGTTGCAGCGCCATTCGACAGCTGTGCATTGATTATGCCGGCCCGTGTGCCGATGGCCGGGGAAGAGGTGGTTACTTTGGCAGAGTATCTCTGAAAACAACAGTTGGATAAGAATCGAAGATGACGATAACACAACAGCAGCTTGAGTTGATTGCCGCGCAGCTGGGGCGCCAGCCCCGGGGGCTGGTTGATATCGCCTGGCAAAACAAGCAGGGTGTCCCTGCGGTATTACAGATGCGCTCTTTAGTGGATGACCAGCCTTTTCCTACGTTGTACTGGCTCAGTTCTAAAGATCTCTATCAGGCGATTGCAGAGATAGAGACCGGTGGAGAAGTAAAGCGTATAGAGCTGCAGATTGAGGCGGATGATGACCTCCGCGCAGCCCATCTGGCGGATCAGCAGCGCTATGTTGATCTACGCTGGAAAATGATGGAGGAGAGCGATCGCCTGAGAATCGAAGAGCTGGGTTTTACCGAGCTGTTCAATCGTTATGGTATTGGTGGCATCAGGCATTGGGATAAAGTTCGCTGTCTGCATATGCAATATGCTTATCACCTGGCGGTAGGTGGCACGGCTATTGGTCGTCTGCTGGATGAGCGATTCGCGTTACACACCTTAGATTTGCAGATTTAAACAGCGAGTGAAAAAAACAAAAAAAGCAGGCATATAGCCTGCTTTTTAACTGGTTAGTGCGAGAGTAACTGCTTACTAACCGGTTAGCTTATGGTATTTATCCATGAGCTGATCTTCACTCTCTACGTGGTCCGGATCCTTAGGGATGCAGTCTACCGGGCACACTTCAACACACTGTGGTGTGTCATAGTGACCGATACACTCAGTACATTTAGCTGGATCGATCTCGTAGATCTCATCTCCCGGAGTGATCGCCTCATTAGGGCATTCCGGCTCACATACGTCACAGTTAATGCATTCATCTGTGATAATTAATGCCATTGTGGCTACCTCACTGAATCATAGATACTAAAAATTAGCGTCCGAAATGGTCCTGCAGTACTCGGTGAACTGCAGGATGCACAAATTGTTCTACATCACCACGCAGACTCGCAATTTCACGAATCAGGGTTGATGATATAAATGACAGATCTTCAGCCGGCGTCAGAAAAATACTTTCTGCTGTCGGTGCCAGCTTGCGGTTCATATTGGCGAGTTGAAACTCATATTCAAAATCAGACACCGCACGCAATCCCCGTAGAATGATGTTGGCATCATGTTGCGAAACCAAATCAGCCAGCAGGCAGTCAAAACCAATGACTTCAACGTTGTCCAGGTGTGCTGTTACTGTTTCTACCAGTTCGACCCTTTGCTCCAGATCCAGCAAAGGGGCTTTCTTGGGGCTGGCAGCAATAGCAACGATAACTTTATCGAACAGCTTAGAAGCACGTACGACTAGGTCGGAGTGGCCATTGGTGATGGGGTCAAATGTACCCGGGTATACCGCAATGTTCATTATGAGTTTACGTCTACTCTGCATGTATGAATATTAGCAAATCCGCAATTGCGCGATATTAGCTGAAATAGAAGGCTATCACAAATACAATAATGGAATGTAATGATCTTGTTCGGTTATAAGAAGAGTTTTTTTAATCGCATTATGGAATATAACGATGTTTTCGATCTCTAGGGAGGTGGTTCGATGAAACTGCACCAGCGAATATCGGTGTTATTGATTGCTATTGGTGTCACCGTCTTGAGTGGTTGTCAGACACTGCAGAGTCTGGATAAAGGGCTATACAACGTTGCAGAGTCGATCAGTGAAACGGACAGGGTGACCGGGCAGCGTACCCTGAGTGCGGCGGATCGCAGTGCTCAGATTCGTCAGGGCAATGCTGCTGTTGAGCAGATGTTGGTCAAAGAGAAAAAAGCGGGTCGTAAAACGAATGCGGCACTTGATCGCAAGCAGTATCAGCGTCTTATTCGGATATTCGACCGGATTCATCAGGTCAGTCATCTGAGTCAGGAGCGCTGGCAGCCGATTCTGATTGACCGGAGCTCTTTCAACGCTTTTACCACTGGCGGCACCTATATCGTGGTGCACACTGGTCTTATGCGGCAGTTGAATGATGCAGAAGTCGCCGCGGTTGTGGGTCATGAGATCGCTCATACGGTCGCGAATCATGTAGGCGAGCGTCAGACAACACAACAATTAAGCTTACTGGCTTCCAGTGCGGCACGTCAGAAAGGTTATCAGGCCGCTTACACCCATGAGCTGGAGCGAGAAGCGGATCGGATCGGTGTTTTGTACAGTGCACTGGCGGGCTTTGACCCTTACGCGGCAACTAAAATCTGGCAGCGCCAGTATCAGCAAGCAGGCAATGCGCGGAGTTTGTTTGCTCATGATCATCCCGTGAATGCCGAGCGGGCGGCTGAAACTAAGGTGCTGGCGAATAAAGTTAAGCAGTACTATCAACCAGGACGGATCAACCCCAACGCTGCTGTACTCAGAGACAATAACAGCCTGTGGCGAAAACGAGAAAACCGGGATGCTGCTACTGCCGGTGAAGGCGGAGGTGTTTCCGCTATCTTATCCACAGCGCTGGGGGCTTATGTCGGACACCAGCAGGCAAAGCAGGAAGCGGTGCGTCAGTCTCAGCACGCTCAGTTTGTTCAGGCTGTGGAAAAATATATGAAACTTGAACAGCAAAAAAAAGCTTCGAATACCAGTTGGGCAACCCGTTGGCGTTATTCAGGTAATCGGGCCCTTAAAAGTGTCGTAATGGGCTTTCTGGCGCAGGACAGTAAAGGCAAAATTCATCGTTATGTGGCCCATCAGCCTGGAGTGGTCCGCCCGGGACAGCGTTTCGATCTGACGTTTATCATGAAAGATGGAGTAACCCTGCAACAGCTGGAAAAGATGAAGGCGCGGTATTATGTTGATGATGCGCTGCCGGCTAAATAACGGCCGTAGTTCGTTGT
>JAIBCZ010000026.1 GCA_024679645.1 Amphritea sp. | reverse complement strand
TCTCTTTCAAATATAACCCGATGATCTAACTGCTGCCCCTGCAACCAGCTCTGCAAAACATCAGCACCACGAAACTCAGGCTTACGCACCGAACTGGAACCACCGGTCAGAATAATTGGAACATCAGCATAACGCTGCATCAGTGGCAAAATTGCCATATCCCGCTCTGCGGCCATATTAAACTGCGGTTGCTGCCAGACAGCGCTCAATTCAGCCTCTTCAGCCCCACCCAAAACAATAACACCGGCAATATTCTCAGGCATTGTGACTGGCGGAGAAAAACGCGACTCCAACGGTTGCAACAGCCAGTTTCCTACCGGATAAAAAGTAATGACTAACAAACTCAGCGCGCAGAATGATGAGAGCTTTTTCCAGCCATTTAATAACGCTAAAACCAATAATAAAATTAGAAAGTTGCCCGGGTTAGCAATCACCCAGAACAGCTTTGATAATACAAAAAACAGATCCATGCTTATTATCCCCCAATAAAAAGCCCGCTAGAGCCAGAGACTCTAACGGGCTAGTATCAAAGCAGCAAGTACTTAGTCGCTATGAACGTTTTCAGCTACGAATTGCTGTACGGTAGACAGATCATTAGGTAACACGGTGAACTGTTCTTCACGCTCAAACAGATCAGCCATATGCGCTGGCAACTGGGGAGATTCCAGCCCTGCCTTCAGCACCGCTTCGGGGAATTTCACCGGATGAGCCGTTGATAGCACAATCAGCGGCACGCTGATATCACGATTACACTCACGCGCTGCTGCCACACCGATAGCCGTATGAGGATCCAGCAGATAACCGGTTTCCTGCGCTACTGTTTCGATCAGCTTACAGGTTTCTTCATCGTCACAGGCATAGCTATCGAATAGCTCTCGCACTTTTCCCCAGCGCTGCTTATCCAATTGCACTGGCTGCGTTTTGAACTTAGCCATCAGGTCACTGATCGCAGCACCATCACGCCCATAAACATCAAACAGCAGACGCTCAAAGTTTGAGGACACCATAATATCCATCGATGGAGACAACGTATGAACCAGTTCACCCTTGCTCATATCGTTGCCGGAGATCACCCGGTGCAGAATATCGTTCTTGTTCGTTGCCACAACTAGCTGACTGATAGGCAGACCCATCTGTTTCGCCAGATAGCCCGCAAAGATATCACCGAAGTTACCTGTCGGCACTGAGAATGCCACCTCACGATGAGGGCCGCCCACCGCCAGAGAAGCTGAGAAGTAATAAACTATCTGGGACATAATCCGCGCCCAGTTGATCGAGTTCACAGCACCCAGCTTACGACCGCCCAGGAAGTCCTGATTAGCAAAGCTATCTTTGACCATCTCCTGACAATCATCGAAGTTGCCTTCCAGCGCAACGTTGAACACATTATCTTCGATAATGGTGGTCATCTGCTTACGCTGAACTTCCGATACACGGTTGTATGGGTGCAGAATAAAGATATCCAGGTGATCGCTGTGACGGCAACCTTCTATGGCCGCGGAGCCGGTATCACCGGACGTCGCACCCATAATAACCAGACGTTCCTGACGCTTGGTCAGCGCATAATCCATCAAACGACCCAGCAACTGCAAAGCAAAGTCTTTAAAAGCCAGGGTAGGTCCGTGGAACAGTTCCAGCACCCACTCGTTAGTGCCCAGTTCTTTTAGCGGCGCAACGGCAATATGATTAAACCCGGCATAGGTTTCATCGATCATCTGCTTGAGATCAGCATCTTCAACACAGTCATCAACAAACGGCTTAATAATCTTATACGCCAGTTCGTTATAAGGCAGACCGGCCCAGGATGCGATCTCCTCTTTGCTGAAAGTTGGCAAAACTTCCGGTACGTAGAGGCCACCATCGCTGGCCAGACCGGCCAGCAGCACTTCTTCAAAATTCAGCGCAGGGGCATCGCCCCGGGTAGAGATATATTTCACGGTCTAAATTCCTGCTATTCCTGTTACCTTACAGATGCTCAACGCGGATACGGGTAACCGCTTGATTAACATCAGTCAGCGCTTCGATCTTAGCGATCGCTTCATTCATCTGTTTCTCCTGAACATCTTGCGTCAGGATAATTACAGGCACTTGTTCTTCATGGGTTTCTTTCTGAATAATCGCATCAATACTGATGTCTGATTCGCTCAGTATAGAGGTCACCATCGCCAGCACTCCGGGACGTTCATTTACCGTCAGACGCAGGTAGTACGCACTGGTTACCTCATCAACCGGCAAAATTGGCAGCTCAGACAAGCTACCTGGCTGGAATGCCAGATGCGGCACACGATTATCACGATCAGCAGTCAGCGTTCGCACTACATCCACAATATCCGCTACCACAGCAGAGGCTGTCGGTTCAGCACCGGCACCGGCGCCATAATACATCGTCTGGCCTACTGCATCACCGTCAGCCAGTACCGCATTCATCACACCGTGAACATTCGCCAACAGCGCTTTTTCCGGAATCATGGTCGGATGCACACGCAATTCAATACCATTTTCGGTACGACGGCTGATGCCCAGGTGCTTGATCCGGTATCCCAGCTCTTCTGCGTACTGCACATCTTCAGCCGTGATATTACTAATACCTTCGGTATAAGCTTTCTCAAACTGCAGTGGTACACCAAACGCGATAGACGCCAGGATCGTCAGCTTATGCGCCGCATCGATACCTTCAACATCAAAGGTTGGATCTGCTTCGGCATAACCCAGCGCTTGCGCTTCAGCCAGTACATCAGCAAAATCACGACCCTTATCACGCATCTCGGTCAGGATAAAGTTACCGGTTCCGTTGATGATACCCGCCAGCCAGTTGATTTTATTAGCCGACAGACCTTCACGGATCGCTTTGATAATCGGGATACCGCCGGCAACCGACGCTTCAAACGCAACCATAACGTTCTTTTTCTGGGCCGCTTCAAAAATCTCGTTACCATGAACGGCGATCAGCGCTTTATTGGCTGTGACAACATGCTTACCATGCTCAATCGCAGTCATCACCAACTCTAGCGCTATCTCATAGCCGCCAATCAACTCAACAACAACATCGATCTCAGGATTGCGGGCAATCTCGAAAATATCCGCTGTAATATGGGTACCCCGGGTGTCGCAATCAGGATTTTCACGACGGGCACCGATCGCTTCTACAACGATACTACGGCCCGCACGACGGGAGATCTCTTCAGCGTTGCGTTTCAGTACATTGAACGTACCACCACCAACGGTGCCAAGACCACAGATACCAACTTTTACAGGTTTCAAACCATTACCTCGCGCTATTACTTTGCTATTCGAGCGGCAGACATTACTGCGGTTAAAAAATAGGCACGCATTATAGCGAATATCAGCCATAAGCTCTACGCAGGGGACTGCCTTACCGTAAAAAATTTTGCCCATAAAAAAAGGGGCTAATAGCCCCTTTCTCAATTAAGCAAAATTAATTAGCAACACCCAGCATCTTCGCTAACTGCGCCGCCGGTATATAACCCGGCACCAGACTTCCATCCTGTAACACCAGCGCAGGCGTTCCTGTCACCCCCATCTGCTGTCCCAGTTTATACTGACTCATAACAGGGCTGTTCTCACAGGTCAGTGGGGGAACTGACTGACCTGCTTTAGACCGAGTCATTAAGCCTGTTCGCTCGGACTCATCCGCACACCAGATAGAAGTAATCACCTGCTCAGTTTTAGAGCCCGCTCCTGCACGGGGAAAAGCCAGATACCGGACCTCTATTCCGAGTTCATTGATCTGCGCGACCTCTTTATGCAGCTTGCGACAGTAGAAACAGTCCGTATCGGTAAACACCGTCATATGCGCTTTAGTCTCGCCTTTCGCCGGAAAGATAATCATATCTTTAGCATCAACGGCAGCCAGCTGTTTAATCCGGCCAGATTTTTTCCCCTCTTCTGTCAGGTTCATCAGTTTGCCGTTTGGCTGAATTTTGTAAACCTCACCAACAATAAAATGACTGCCCGCTTCATTTACATAAAGCAACTCACCACTGGCCAGAGTGACTTCATAAAGGCCCGGAAACTGTGCATCAGCGATCGCAACGATAGGCACCTGACTACTCAGCGCACTCAAGGCAGAGCGTATAGCCGCTTCTTTAGATTCATCCGCTGAAACATTAAAACTCAACAGCATCAAAGCCACTATGGACATCATTAGTTTTTGCATAATTCCCTCAAATATTCGAACCGCCTATCCAAACTCTGTCTGTAAGACGCTAAAACAGCAGTATAGTTTCCAGCCTAACGACGAAAACTGAAAACAACCTGAAAATCAGCCCCGCGGATGATGCTGCTGATGCAGCGATTGTAAACGATGTTTAGCCACATGCGTATAGATCTGCGTCGTTGAAAGATCACTGTGTCCCAGCAGCAACTGTACCACCCTCAAATCCGCGCCATGATTCAAAAGATGAGTCGCAAAAGCATGGCGCAACACATGCGGTGACGGCAGCTGATCGATGCCTGCAGCAAGGCCATGACGCTTAATCCGATACCAAAAAGTCTGCCGGGTCATCTGCTGGCCACGACGACTAGGGAAGACCACTTCATTTCCACTGTCATCGATAAGCCCTGGACGCACCTCTTTCAAGTAACGCATCAACCAATTGGCGGCCTCATCACCCAGGGGCACTAAACGCTCTTTATCCCCCTTACCCACAACCCTGAGCACGCCCTGGCGCAGATTAATCTGCGATAACTGCAAACCCACTAACTCACTCACCCGCAAGCCCGACGAGTACAACATTTCCAGCATCGTCCTATCCCGAAAACCCAAGACATCAGCCAGATCCGGCGCATTCAGCAAGGCTTCAACGTCAGCTTCACTCAGGCTTTTAGGCAGAGGCCGTCCACGCTTCGGGCTTTCAACTTGTAAGGTAGGATCATCACTCAACACCCCCTCCCTTAACAGATAACGAAAGAAACCACGCAAACAGGAGAGAAGCCGCGCCGTAGAGCTGGCTTTCATACGCTGACGCACACGCCAATTAAGGTAGCTCAACAGGTCGGTTCGACTGGAGCCAAGCAGGCATTGTTTTTGGCTGTTCAACCAGCAGGCGTAAATAGAGAGATCGCGACGATATGAATTAAGTGTATTTTTACTTAACCCCTTTTCTAACCAGAGCGCATCGATAAATTGCTCAATCAGCTCAGAGTCACGCGGAGATGGATGCTCTGCGGTCACCCGCGCATCGGTTTGAGTTTCGCTGTTCACACAGTGGGTATCCGTCACCGGAGCCGTATTATTTCAATACTTTCAGCCCGGAAATTTTTGTCTTATTGATAGGGTAGCTAGCACTACCCAAGGCTACATGTTCATCGACGTAGATGGTATCACCCTTCACTCGCTTAAGCGTACCCTCTACTTTTCGACCAAAATAGGTTTCCAACTTAACCCAGCTGCCAATGTATTGCCCAAGCTGCTCATGAGGGATCGATTGATAGGTTTTTTCATGTACTGCTTTTTGAGCAACCTGCCCTCCCCGCACTGCACGTCGAATAGCATCACTGGTCGCCTGACGAAGCGCCTTTTCATCGGCAGTTCGAACCTGAGCATCCTGCTTATCGACAATGCCCTTGCCGCCATCTGCGCTAACTGCTTTAGAACCGATTCCCAGCAGACAAAACAGAGAGCATATACTGACCAAAAATCTCTTCATCACTCCCTTCCACAACCAATCGAGCATCACCACATACCCTGACGGTATTCAAACAAACCCAGCGGGTACAATAATATTCCACTTATTTTAGTGCGGGATTAATTTCCATGCGAATTTCAGGCAACAAAAAAGGCGACCGAAGTCGCCTTTTATACTCAAACTGGGCTAAATAATTACTTAGCCAGTTTCTCTTTAATACGTGCAGACTTACCACTACGCTCACGCAAGTAGTACAGCTTAGCCTGGCGTACGTCACCGCGACGCTTAACTTCAATGCTGTCTACAGTAGACGCGAAAGTCTGGAAAGTACGCTCAACACCAACACCGTGAGAAATTTTACGTACAGTGAACGCAGAGTTTACGCCACGGTTACGCTTACCAATCACAACGCCTTCAAACGCCTGCAGACGCTTACGCTCGCCTTCAACTACTTTTACCTGAACAACAACGGTATCACCCGGTGCAAATTCTGGTACTTCTTTGTTCATCTGTTCAGCTTCGATCTGCTGAATGATAGAGTTTTTGCTGCTCATCGCTCGCTCCTAAATACTAACCCTGAGACGCTTTGGTCTCACGGATAAATTCGTTTAACAATGTTTGCTGCTCTTTGTCTAACCTAAGGTCATCCAACAGATCCGGGCGCCGTTTCCAGGTTCGTCCCAGTTGCTGCTTCAGACGCCAGCGCCTGATCGCCTCATGGTTACCGCTAAGCAACACATCAGGTACGGACATTTCGTCGAGTTCTTCCGGTCGGGTGTAGTGCGGACAATCTAGCAGCCCATCACAAAAGGAGTCTTCCGTCGCTGAATCCTGATGCCCTAAAACTCCGGGAACCAGTCTGGATACCGCATCGATCATCACCATTGCTGGCAATTCGCCGCCGCTGAGGACAAAATCACCCAACGACCACTCCTCATCGATTTCCGTCTCCACCAGGCGCTCATCTATACCTTCATAGCGCCCTGCGACAAGAATCAACCGCTCACAAGCGGCCAGTTCCTTCACCCCAGCATGATCAAGTCGGCGCCCCTGCGGTGAAAGATAGATCACTCTGGTCTTATCACCTGCAGTTTTTTTAGCTGCCTGGATTGCGTCCCGCAGCGGCTGCACCTTCATCAACATTCCGGGACCACCGCCATAAGGACGGTCATCCACGGTTCGGTGCTTATCCTTTGTGAACTCTCTAGGGTTCCAGCACTGCACATCGAGCAAGCCGTTGCGCACTGCCCTTCCGGTAACGCCGTTGCGAGTTATCGCTTCAAACATCTCCGGAAAAAGGGTAACTACACCGATCCACACCGGTTAAAACTCCGGATCCCAATCGACCCGTATCGTACCTTCTTCAAGGTTTATCTCTTTAATCACCTGATCCGGCAGGTAGGGGATCAATCGCTCTCTGCGATCAACACTGTCTGCCTTACCTTTTACCACCAGCACATCATTTGAACCGGTCGCAATCAGATGACTTACCTTACCCAGCTTCACACCGGATTCGGTCAATACTTCAAGCTTCTCCAGCTGACTCCAGTAAAAATCACCTTCGCCCAGCGCTGGCAACAGGCTGGTTTCTATCGCGATATCCATGCCACAGTACTGGCGGGCTATATCACGATCATCAACACCTGCAAGCTTAGCTACCAGTCCCTTACCATGTTTTTTGCCTTCGCTAATCTTAACCGGCTGCCACTGACCGTTTAGTTTCAGTAGCCATGGTGAGTAATCCAGGATGCGTTCCATCGGCTCGGTATGAGAGTATATTTTCACCCAACCTTTGACGCCGTAGATCGTCGTGATCCGCCCTACTGTTGTAATATCGTCTGACGTTAAACCACTCATCTTAATAACCCAACTGATCGCTTAATAACGTTTACTTAGCGTCTTTTACCAGCTTAGCAACGCGATCAGACATCTGAGCGCCTTTAGCTACCCAGTAATCAACACGTTCCTGATTAATACGCAGACGCTCTTCCTGGCCTTTAGCCAAAGGATTGAACAGGCCAACACGCTCAATAAAACGACCATCACGCGGATTACGAGAATCAGCTACAGTCAAATGATAGAAAGGACGCTTTTTAGCGCCACCACGAGAAAGACGAATAGTTACCATACGTTTGGTCCCTTTATTAAGTGAGCTTTGATATCACCCACAGTTCACAGATTCCAGCCTCATTCCGATCTCCTCATAGAGAAAATCGATGTAGACTGCACCTAATCATAAAAACAGGGCGGGAATTCTACGCGAATCCGCCGCCCTTGAAAAGTCTTTTGGCTATTTAATAAACGCCAACACTACATCCGAGGAAAGCCGCCAGGGCCTCCAGGACCGCCCATACCGCCAGGCATCATACCCTTCATGCCACGCATCATTTTTGCCATACCGGCTTTTGATGAAAACTTCTTCATCATTTTCGCCATCTGCTTATGCTGCTTCAGCAGACGGTTAATATCCTGAATTTTAGTACCCGAGCCCATCGCGATACGTTTTTTACGTGAACCGCTGATTACATCCGGACGCTTACGCTCGTGGGGTGTCATTGAATTAATAATCGACTCAAACTGCTTAAAGCCTTTCTCAGCATGAGAGAGGTCAGCCCCCTGCATCGCCTGGCCCATCTGCCCCATGCCTGGCAGCTTATCCATCAGCGATGACATACCGCCCATATTGCTCATCTGTTGCAGCTGATCACGGAAGTCCTCCAGGTCAAAGCCTTTACCTTTCTGGACTTTTTTAGCCAGACGTTCAGCTTTTTCCTTATCAACCTTCTGTTCAACTTCTTCGATCAGAGAAAGAACGTCACCCATACCCAGAATTCGGGAAGCAACACGATCAGGATGGAAAGGCTCCAGCGCATCTACTTTTTCACCGACACCCAGGAACTTGATCGGCTTTCCGGTAATATGACGAACAGACAGCGCCGCACCACCACGTGCATCACCATCGGTCTTAGTCAGTACCACACCGGTAAGCGGCAACACATCATTGAATGCCTTGGCTGTATTAGCTGCATCCTGACCGGTCATGGCGTCAACCACAAACAGGGTTTCAACCGGATTGATCGCTGCATGCAGCGCTTTGATCTCATCCATCATGTCGGTATCGACATGCAAACGACCGGCGGTATCAACGATCAGAACATCAAAATGCTTAACTTTGGCGTGATTAATCGCCGCGTTAACAATATCGATCGGTTTTTGTTCGACTGAGGAAGGGAAGAAATCCACCTCGACCTCTGCCGCCAGCGTTTCCAGCTGTTTGATTGCCGCAGGACGATACACGTCGGCAGACACAACCAGCACTTTCTTCTTCTCTCGCTCACGTAAGAAGCGAGAAAGTTTAGCAACAGAGGTGGTTTTACCCGCCCCCTGCAAGCCAGCCATCATCACAACAGCAGGGGGTTGAGCAGCCAGGTTGAGCGCCTCATTGGCCTCACCCATGACTTTTTCCAGCTCCTGCTGGACAATCTTAACAAACACCTGTCCAGGGCTTAGGCTCTTACTAACCTCAGTCCCTACAGCACGTTCCTTAACACTGTTTATAAATACCTTAACGACGGGCAGAGCCACGTCAGCTTCAAGCAGCGCCATACGAACTTCACGCAGGGTGCCTTGAATATTGTCTTCGGTCAGCTTCGCCTGACCCGTAACCGATTTTAGCGTTTTCGCTAAACGATCCGTCAGATTCTCAAACATAGTTACGCCTTGAGGGGGTTAATCCGGTACTGCAATAGTCAGAAGCTGCGATTGGAACAGCGCTTCGGCAGTAAAATAAAGACCGCTATTATACAGTAGCAGCGCCCTATAGGAACCTGATTAAGCGTGAACTGGTTATCTATTGCTCAGCAACCGCGCTGACCTCTGTCAATTAGCCCGGTATCAACATTTCATCAACCGCATATTTATGACACACTTAGCGCCAGTAAATAGGGATAAAACATCTCCCTGCCCTTATTTCTACGGATCTGATGAGCTCACCGCTGATGCAAACTTTGCCTACACTAGTTGCCATTCTCTGCTACCTGATCGCTGCCGGCCTGCAATGGCAAACCGTTACTGGCAAAAATATTAATCGCCACCTGGTCAGATCGGTAGGATTAATCGCTATTCTCGCTCACGGCTACGCGGTCTATCTGGCACTTCATCACCCTGAGGGCATTCAGCTGGGTTTCTTTAGCACCGGTTCGTTGATTGGCTGGCTGGTTGCAACTCTGGTATTACTTAGCTCTCTGCGACAAAAAATCGACAACCTGTTTGTAGGCATCTTTCCGCTGGCAGCAATCACCCTGCTCTTCTCTTTAATCGGTGTAGATGCCAATACTGCCAGACATTATGATAGCGGTCTGGTCATCCATATCCTCCTCTCTATACTCGCTTACAGCATCTTCACCCTGGCAGCGTTTCAAGCAGTTCTGCTGGCAAAGCAGGACTACCAGCTCAAGCATCATATGACCAAAGGGTTGCTTCGTTCACTTCCACCATTGCAAACAATGGAAGCCCTATTATTTGAGATGATCTGGACCGGACTTATCCTTCTGACGCTCTCATTAGTAAGCGGCGCAATGGTTTTCGATGATCTGTTTGCTCAGCATCTGGTTCACAAGACCGTCCTGTCTATCCTTGCATGGCTGCTCTATGCCGTCTTATTAATAGGCCGTCACTTTCTGGGCTGGCGCAGCCATAAAGCAATTCGCTGGACCGTAGGCGGCTTTATAGTGCTGATGCTTTCCTTCTTTGGCAGCAAATTTGTTGTCGAGTTACTAATGTAATCAAAGCTCCTTCAAAAGGAGCCTGCCAAGTATGCTTGACAGTGTCTGGGGTTAGCCCGACAATAGCTTTCCAACCCGCTACTGAAGGTTAAACGTCTTGGAAGGCGCATCGATCGAGTCCCTGTTGGGACTGCTTGTATTTCTTATTTTCTGCTCAGCATTTTTCTCCAGTTCTGAGACCGGCATGATGTCACTCAACCGTTACCGGTTGCGACATATGGTCAAAAACAGACACCGGGGAGCGATCAAAGCCAACAAACTTCTCAAACGTCCCGATCGACTCATCGGCGTCATCCTGATTGGTAATAATTTCGTCAACATTCTCGCCTCAGCAATTGCCACCATTATTGCTGTTGAGCTGTGGGGAGAAGATGGCATTTTCATCGCGACAGCGGCATTAACACTCGTCATTCTCATTTTTGCCGAAGTCTCGCCGAAAACGATCGCTGCCCTGTATCCTGAAAAAATTGCATTCCCTGCCGCTTATATGCTGCAACCACTGTTGAAACTGCTTTACCCACTGGTCTGGATAGTTAATTTAATCACCAATAATTTACTAAAACTGATCGGCGTTAAAGTCACTCCGGGGGAACACCACCACCTCAGCACCGAAGAACTTCGCACACTGGTAAATGAGTCAGGAGCAGTCCTGCAGCAACGTAACCAGTCGATGTTATTAGGCGTACTGGAACTGGATGATGTCACCGTCAACGACATCATGATTCCACGTAACGAAGTACTGGGAATCGATCTGGACAACGATCTGGACGAAATTATTGACCAGTTGAGCACCACTGCTCACACACGGATGCCTGTGTACCGGGGAGAGCTAAATAAAGTTGTCGGCATTCTCCATATGCGCAACCTGGCTCAGGTATTCAGACAGGATGCTGTAACGAAAGCCGCTATTCTTCAGGTTATCCACGAACCTTACTTTGTACCCGAAAGCACCCCGCTACAAACTCAGTTATTAAATTTCCAGAAAGAGAGCCGACGCATCGCCCTGGTGGTTGATGAATACGGTGATATTGAGGGCATCGTAACCCTGGAAGATATTCTGGAAGAGATCGTTGGGGAGATGTCTATCAGTGGTAAAGAGGAAAATCAGGACATATTCCCTCAGACGGATGGCAGCTTCTTTATCGACGGTACCGCCAATATCCGCGATGTAAACAAGTCGCTGGACTGGGATCTGCCTACCGACGGCCCTAAAACCATCAACGGCCTGGTAATGGAGGTCATTGAAGCAATTCCAGATGCGAACGTCTGTTTACTGATCGACAACTACCGAATTGAAACACTGCAAGTCAGTGATAATCTGATTAAAACGATCCGGGCAACCCGGTTGAAGCAGGATAGCGATGACGAGGAAGAAGAGGACTAGCACCTCTTCCCGGGCCCGGGTAACCGGGCTGGTTTAACTTATTGCCTTCACACTAACTTAGTCTTCACACTAACTTAGCCTTCACACTGTTAATCTTATCATCCATGGTCTGATCACGATCGGTACGGGTGCCGATACGCATACTGCTGGTAATCCGCACAGCACCCATGCGATGAACCACTTCATGGCAACGTTTTACTGCAGCAAATACAGCATCCCAGCCCCCCTCAATATTGGTACCATAAGCATGCATCTGATGATCCAGACCCGACTCCTGCAGCACTCTCTGGCAGGCTGTCACATACTCTGACACAGAGGTACCAACCCCCATCGGCACCACACAGAGGTCGACCATGACCTTCATATCAGCCTCAATTTCAGATTTTTCAGGCATTACGATCATCCACTTCCCGTTGCTTAATCAGCGCCCAAACTGCCTTTTTCTCTTCGTCAGACAAAACGCCCCACTCAGCGATCTCCATACCACTACGACGACAGGCAATACACAAGTCCTTCTCATCTAGCGCGCAGACACCTATACAAGGGGAACGAACCGGGCGAGGTGCTGTATTTTCGTTACTCATCATTCACTTCTTAATTCTGTTGCAGTAATTCGGAGCGGTAGCGCTGCATATTTTCAACATAATGCGCCGCATTTTCGAGTAGCCCCTGCTGCTGTTCTTCGCTCAGGGCGCGCTTTACTTTAGCCGGGGAACCTACCACCAGTGAGCCATCTGGAATAACCATCCCTTCAGGCACCAGCGCGTTTGCCCCAATCAGACAGCCTTTACCAACTTTCGCACCGTTCAGTACTACAGCGCCAATACCCACCAATGAACCATCACCAATCTCACAACCATGCAACATCGCCAGATGCCCCACGGTTACATCACGTCCAACTCGCAACGGATAACCGGGATCCGTATGTAACACCGACCCATCTTGAATATTAGATCGTTCGCCAATAGTAATCTGATCATTGTCACCGCGAATGACCACGTTAAACCAGATACTGGCCTGATTATGTAATTCAACCGAGCCAATCAGGGTAGCGTTATGAGCAACATAATGCTCTTCGCCCACTAAACGGACCTGGCGGCCACTAATAGAAAACAACATAGTTAACTGTACTCCGGTCGGGTTTTCATCGGGATGCCGGCATCGAATCCCACATTTAAAAGTTCCACCAACATATAGGCGGTCAGACCCCAGATAATATCACCCTCATACATATAAGCTGGCACGTAATGGGTCTTCCCCCTAAAAGGAATGGCATCGGTGTGATGGGGTGGTTTTTCAAGAAAAAAGCTCAACGGTACCCGGTGAATCCGGTCCAGCTCACCCAGGTTCGGCGTCAAAACAACATCGTGGGGAATAATGCCAACATAGGGAGTGACCCGAAGCTTATGTTTCGACAACACCGCCCCCAGTGGGCCGACAACCTCGACATCGACAGGCCTGAGATCGACCTCTTCTTCGGCTTCCCGCAAAGCGGTATAGAGCAGATCGGGATCAGTATCATCCCGCTTACCGCCAGGAAAAGCGATCTCACCGCTATGAGTGTTCAGATGATCGGCACGGCGGGTCAGTATCACTTCAGGGCCCGCAGGATTATCCGTCAACGCAATCAATACACCGGCTTCCGGCCCACTCAAACTGAGTGTCCGGGGAGCATAGCGATCAATACGTTGCTTCAGCCTATCAAACATATGGTTTTTATCAGTCGTTAATATTCATCCATCATACCTTTCAGCTAGCCTAAAGTTTAGTGCCACCTTATCCCTACAGTTAAAATGAATTTTCACACGATAAGCTCTGTGATTAATTGAGCTTGTAGGGGCTTTTGCTTTACAGTTAAGAAGAACACTGTAATAACCCATCTGCCCACTTTTCTGGGGTGATCTTTTTAACAGTGATTATTAGCAGATACCTGAAGGACCTTAGATGAATTTCTGTAGCCAGTGCGGATCAACTGTTCGATTCGACATACCAGAAGACGATACCCGCCCCCGCCATATCTGTAATAGTTGCGGTGTTATTCACTATAGTAACCCTAAAGTCATTGCCGGTTGTTTGCCCGTATATGAAGATAAAGTACTGCTATGTAAGCGCGCGATTGAACCGCGTAACGGCTACTGGACACTGCCCGCCGGATTTATGGAGAACGGCGAATCAACCCGACATGCTGCAGCCAGAGAAACTTTGGAAGAAGCCAATGCGCGGGTGAGCGGTCTTCAACTCTACACCATCACTTCGCTGATTCCGGTGAGTCAGGTACAGCTGATCTATCTGGCGCAGCTTGATGATCTTAATTTTTCAGCAGGTGATGAAACGGAAGACGTACAGCTCTTTGCTGAAGAGGATATCCCCTGGAAAGAGCTGGCCTTTCAAACCATTAGAAATGCTCTGAAATTCTATTTTGAAGATCGGAAAGAGGGGAGATTTCCAATGCGCCACGTTGATCTTGAGACACCAGCCGGGCAATATGTGGATAAATCGATTCAGTCTACTTAAAAAGGAAATAACCTTATGGATAACAAGCTCGTGTTAATTATTCTCGCCATATTGCTCCCCCCGATTGCAGTATTTATGAAAGCAGGCGCGGGCTTACAGCTGATCATCAACATTGTGCTTTGCTTGTTTTTCTATATTCCCGGGATTATTCATGCACTCTGGCTTGCGCTAAAATAACAGTCCAGGATCAAGTATCTGCTCAGCTGAGGTAAAATAGATACTATTAAAATGTGAAAAGCGGCCCACAAGGCCGTTTTTTTGTTTACTACGCCTATCCGGCGTCCATTTAGAGAACCGCTATGACGTTATTAATTACCACCTGGGTTAAATTTTTCATCCTGTTTGCACCCTTTTTTGTGGTGTCGATGTTCCTTGCACTTACCCGAAGCGATACACCAGCAGAACGCCGTAATACAGCAAACAAAGCGGTGCTGGCTGCCGCCTGTGCTGCACTGATTCTATTTTTCTTTGGCACACCGCTATTCGAACTGCTCGGCATTACTATTGATTCATTTCGTATCGGCGCGGGCATCCTGCTTTTCCTCTCCGCGATCAGCCTGGTAAAAGAGGGGGTTCGCAGTAACGCTCAGGTACCTGAAGGTACGCGGGAGGATGCGTCGGTCGTGCCACTCGCTATCCCAACCATAATTGGCCCTGCAACCATCGGTGCGATTCTCGTGTACGGCTCTGAGCTAAATGGCATTGATATGGTATTCGGTCTGGGGGGAATGTTCCTGGCGCTATTCTGCTTACTGGTTCTTCTGCATGCCGCTACTCGACTAGAGCGTCTGCTTGGAAATACCGGATTAAATATTCTCAGTAAAATCACAGGACTGATTCTAGCCGCAATGGCATCGCAGATTGTCCTCACAGGCATTACTGGTTTTATGGCAGGCATCAATTACTGAGCAAAATTGCAGCAACACCAGGCACCTACCCGAAGCCCAGTCACCACGGGCTTCACACTTTTTACCCCAGTGATACCCAAACTTAATCCACAGCACTATCCACAGATTTTGTGATTCGTTTCAACGAAAAAAAATAGCCTGCCAACAACCTGATCAGAATTAACACACTTAAATATTAACCTTTAAAAACAATTATTTATCAAGACAACACAAAGGTTGCTCAGATTTAATCAACAGAGTTATACACAGAAAATGTTTATAACCGCAAATCGTTATAAACACATTCAAATATCAGCCAACTGCCAAACATCGTAGGCAACCTCTTCATAAGGGTGAGCCTGTTTTAATGCCGCTATCGCTGCGTGAATAAAGTCGTCTGCGCACACCATCTCAACTTTCCACTCTTCGACTTGCTCCAGCTTCTCATGCTGACCAATGTGGGGATTGCTGCCCGCTAAAGGCCGAAACTGACCGACACCTTTAACCTGCCAGCAACAGCAATCGTAGTCGCCTATTCTACCGGCACCTGATGCAAACACCGCTTGCTTTACGAATTCAAGATTCGCTTCAGGAACAAAAAATGCCAACTTATACATCTCAGTCTCCAGTATAAAAAAACGGCCGATGATTGCTCATCCGCCGTTTATTTCAAACCCTGATTCAGCTTACAGCTCTTCAATCTGCCGACGCAGATCTTCAACCTTGCGCGTCACAACTTTCTCTAGATGCTCAAGCTCATCCAACAAATGCTCTTTCTTGTTTTTGACCAACTTCTCTTCGGAAACAAGTTTCTCCAGTTCAGCAAGCGCTCGCAGATAATATGGAGA
>JAIBCZ010000276.1 GCA_024679645.1 Amphritea sp. | reverse complement strand
GGTAGATTTATTATTCAGTGTGACAGTTGAAAATAAGATACCTTTCCTGACGCTGGCACGGCTCAGTTCCCCTCTGTGCAGCGCCGTTTCTAAGCGAAGCGCCCCGGGTATTACTGCTTTGCGAATCAGACCGCAGAGATGACAGGGCTGAGATCTTTGCCTGTTTTGCCGATCAGCTGTGGTCTGACGGGTTCTTACCAAATTATAAGGTAACTATAAGGTAACTATAAGTTAACTATAAGGTAACGACTCGGGCGGCCAGGGCGATCAGTATCCCCCCGGTTAATCGGTTTACCAGCTGGCTGCGCCGCTGCAGCGCTTTAAGCACCGGGCCGTGGGATAGCAGTAGCGCAACGATGCTGTACCAGATGCCGTCTACCAGGGCCGCTGTGGCGGTCATAATCAGCTGATCGACTATGCCTGCATCGGGGCTGATGAATTGCGAAAACAGGGCGATAAAAAATATCGCCAGCTTAGGGTTAAGCACAGAGATCATCGCCCCCTCAAACCCTGCTGATAATATTGTGCCTTTTTCGGTACTGTCGACTTCAAGATTACCGCTGCGCCCGGCCCGAATCGCTTTCACACCTATCCATGCCAGATACCCGGCACCCAGCCAGGTGATGATTTTGAAAGCTATCTCAGATTGCTCTACCAGAATAGCCAGACCGGAAATAGTCGCAAAGGCCCAGAGGCCGACACCGGCGGCATGGAACCAGCTAGCCGCCAGTCCATGTCTGCGGCTGTTGCCGACTGTTTGCTTCAGCACAACTGCCAGACTTGGGCCGGGTGACATAGCGCCCAGGCAACAGATGGCAAGTAGTGAAAGCCAGGCAGTTAAAGTCATAAAGCATCCTTGGTGACGAGTGTTATAAAAGAGATATTGTCCCTGCTCAGCGTAATGGCTTAAACCGGACTAAGCTGATAGAGAGAATTATATTGTAGTGATGTGGCAGGGGCTAGGGGGCTGAATCGTTAATCTTGATTTAGGGGCTTTGCCAGCGTTCGCTTTAAGATAATCTGTAAACTTAGCCTGGAGCTGAGGTGTCAATGATGCAAAGCCTGGAAACTGTGTCTCGTTCCTGCCCATATTGCGGCGAGCCGATTGAGTTATTACTGGATTGTACAGAGGGGGATCAGCAATATATTGAAGATTGTCAGGTATGTTGCAGACCGATAACGGTTGATCTGCAGCTGGAAGGCCCTGAACCTGTGGTTATGCTGACTTGCGAAAACGATGCATAAAAAAACGCCGCCTCTTAGAAGTAAGAGGCGGCGTTTTCTATCGACTTACGGGGAATGATGATTAATCGATCAGACCGTAGTCAGTGCGCAGAATCTCAACGATCTCTGCTTTAGGGTTTTCAGACAGCGTGAGCTTCTCGCCGGTAATCTTCTCAGCAATACCCACGTAAGTGTCAGACACTTTCTGCAGCAGAGCAGCAGGCAACGTGTTGTCTTCTGCCAGTGCGTAACGCTCTTCCATACGGTCTTTGTTGATCAGGATATCCGGATCAGGGAAGTGGTTCAGCAGTTCCTGACGGAACACTTCTTTGGAGTTTTCAACCACTTTGCCTTCACGGTAAGACGCGCCATCCCAGATCCGGGAGGAGTCAGGGGTGCCGACTTCGTCCATGTAGATCAGCTTTTCAGTGCCGGATGCATCAGTCACATAACCAAACTCGAATTTTGTATCGACGAATACCTGGTCGATTTTCTCAAGTTCGTTGCTGATCACATCAAAGCCTTCTTTAAGCAGCTTCTCGTAAACAGCGATATCGTCCTGGGTACGGAACTGGAACGCTTCGTGGTTATTAACGATGTCATCACGGGTAATGTTCACATCATCAACTTCGGGTACGCCAGGGATATCTTTAAGAATACCTTTGGTGGATGGCGTAATCAGCAGTTCTGGAAGCTTTTGATCTTTTTGCAGATCGTTGGCTATCTGGATACCACAGAACTCACGCTCGCCTTTGGCATAAGAACGCCACATTGACCCGGTGATGTACTGGCGGCAGATCGCTTCGATCATTACCGGTTTAGCTTTCTGTACGATCCAGACAAACGGGTGGGGGATATCCAGAATATGGCTATCGGCCAGGCCGTTCTCACGGAACAGTTTGAACCAGTGGTTGGAGATCGCGTTAAGTGCTGCACCTTTACCCGGCACACCGTTCATACCGCCTTCACCGTGCCAGATGCACTCGAATGCAGAGATGCGGTCACTGATGACCATAATCGCCAGTGGCGCATCTTCAGCAACGTCATAGCCTTTTTCTTGAATCAGGCGGCGACTGTCGGCTTCGGTTAGCCAGTAAACGGAACGTACTTTACCACTGTGTACCGGCAGGTCGGTACGGATCGGCAGATCATTGTTTACTGCCAAAACCTTATCAGCAAGACTCATTGCAAACTGTCCTGTATAGCTTAATAAATAGAGAGTAGGGTACCAGAAAGTCGCTGCTTCTCGCGGCGGGTAGTGCGTCAATTGCACCGGGGTGGGCGTGATAGCTGGGTTCATTGCAGAGCTGGATGAACGGCGCTGTTTATCGTCCGATTCTGGAACAGGGATATTACACAGAATTGCTATCAGCTGCCACTTTTTGTCCCCGGCGCCTGGTTTTACAGAACGGTTTTAAGATAGTTGTCTGAAAGCGTCATCGCCAGGGTATTTGTAGCGCATCTAACTGCTATACTGCCGCCTCTGTCAAAGAGGTCTGTCTGTGTCTTCAAACGAAACGTTGTTCTATCAAG
>JAIBCZ010000137.1 GCA_024679645.1 Amphritea sp. | reverse complement strand
CGTACGCGGCATCAGCAGGATCGAAGCTGTAGCTACCGTCAGATTCCAGCGTAAAGCCAGCCGGCAGCCTGTCAGCACTGAAGCTAACGCTGTCACCGTCTACATCGGAGGCAGCTAACTTACCGGAGATCGCAGTATCGCCTTCGGCAACATTCGCCGTGACATCCGCACCGGCTACCGGTGCATCGTTAGTACCGGTGACCGTAACCTGGATCTGCTGTGAGTCGGTCGCACCGTTCTCATCGGTGACGATCACGGGGATCGTTAATGTTTGAGAGTCACCCACACCCATACCGTCGTACGCACTGTCGGCAGGGTCGAAACTGTAAGAACCATCACTCTCTAAGGTAAAGCCCGCTGGCAGTGAGTCAGCACTGAAAGTAACGGAATCACCATCAACATCGGAGGCGGTTAACTGACCAGAGATAGCTGAGTCGCCTTCAGCAACATTCGCAGTCACAACCGCACCAGCTACCGGTGCATCGTTAGTCCCGGTGACAGTGACCTGGATCTGTTGTGAATCGGTTGCACCGTTCTCATCGGTGACGGTCACAGGAATGGTCAGGGTCTGGCTATCGCCTACAGCCATGCCGTCATAGGCACTGTCGGCAGGGTCGAAGCTGTAAGAACCGTCAGATTCCAGAGTAAAGCCAGCAGGTAAGCTCTCTGCACTGAAACTAACCGAATCGCCATCCACATCAAAAGCAACTAGCTGACCTCCAATAGAGCTATCACCCTCATCGGTTACAAGGATGACATCCGTATCAGCTATTGGAGCATCATTTGTACCTGCAACATTGATCCGAATATCAGCAATACTCTCAAGTCCCCCTGAATCAACAACTTTGACAGGGACTGTCAAAATTTGAGTATCGCCTACACCTAGGTGCTCATAAGCCTCATTTTCTGGATCAAAACTATAATCCCCATCAACCGACAACTCAAAACCAGGGGGCAAAGAAAAACCGTCAGCTATAGCAAATGACAGTTGTTCTGCAGCATCTTGATCTTCCGCCTCCAACTCTCCACTGACTATTGAATCTCCTTCGTCAACATGGAAGGCGGCTGAAGATAAAACCGGAGCTTCATTAATATCATTAACATCAATAGAAACGGTCTCAGTAAAACTCTTCCCTCCCGCATCGGTAACCTTAATTTCAACAGACAGGCTTGACTGAGTTTCATAATCAAATACGGCACCTTCTTTGACGACTAATGTGTTCCCAATAACATCAAATAGATCTGCGCCCTCTCCGGTTAGCTCAAACTGAAAACCATCAACATTATCAAGGTCCGATGCCATGAGCGTTGCAACCACATCACCAGGCTGGACTGTCTCATCAAACGATATCTCATTGAGACTAATATCATCTGGGGCAACATTAATAATGTCTGCATTAACCTCAGCAACAAGATCAGCCAATCCATCAAAATTAACACTGAACGGAACGTCTATAGCGAATTCGCTCGTATTACTAACCGCATTAACGCTGAGTGTAAACTGCTCTCCTAACTGGGGTATCAACTCACTTTTCAGAAGAAGTGCATCGCCATTGATAGTGAAGTGCTCATCATCCAGCATGAAAGAAAAATCAGCTCCATCAACCGGAATAGAAAGTATTGCTATCTCAGCGCCTGCCGGCAGCGTGCCCGACCCTGTTAGCGATGACAGCAGATCATGATTTAAATCGAAATTAAATCCATCAGATTGTAATTCTGGTAGCACCCGGTCATCCAGGCCATGATCAATACGCCCCTGAATATTCTGTTTAAATAGCTCTTCCGAACTAAGCGCATTACTCCCGAAGACCTCTTCAGCCTCTGAACGATTCGGATTTATATGTGTAGTTGTTTCCTGATTAAATAGATCCGCCGATGCCGCTTCACGTGCAGATTCAGGGGAAGTGTTTTCTTCATCAGCCATAACTTGCCTCTACTACCTATAAACCCGAAAGAGCTTTATCAAAAGCAATCTATTCAGAGTATTAAAAACTTTCGAAAGCCTTGAGAATAAGGCCAAACAGATGCAATATAACCTGAGACAAAAGTGTCTCAATTCAATATGTTGCATTACGCCCTGGTATATAAGAGCTCACATGAGTAGGAATAGGTCGGAACATTTTTCAATTAAGAAGTTAAAAACACCAGGAACATGGAGCCACCCTGTGGTTTTACTGTCTTCACTGGCCATCAATATCCTTGCCCTCGCCCTCCCTACAGTCATACTTCAAGTGTATGACCGTATCATTCCTAATCAAGCAACTGAGACCTTTATATTCCTCATATTGGGCATGCTCGGCGTGGTCATCCTCGATACAGCGTTGCGGATTTTTCGTTCCACTCTACTAAGCTGGAGCGGCGCTCAATTTGATCATCGCGAAAGCCTGAAAGCGATGAACCACATCTTGAATACTGACAACGCTGCGTTTGAAAAAGAGCCTGCAGGGTATTACCTTGATAAAACTCAGGCACTAGAACAGATCCAAGAGTTCTATTCAGGTCAGTCTATTCTGCTCGTCATGGACCTGCCCTTCGTCCTGTTATTCTTAGCACTCATTTGGGTCATCGCAGGACCACTCATCATGATCCCCGTCGTGCTATTAGTAGTGTTCTTTATCGTCGCGATAATTACCGGACGCCAGCTACGCCAAGCCCTCGAAACACGTTCAGTAATGGAAGACAGACGACAAAACTTCATCATTGAGACCCTAAAAGGGATTCACACCATCAAGTCGATGGCGATGGAAGCACTGATGCTACGCCGCTATGAACGACTACAGCACCAATCAGCTGAAAGCATTTACGATCTAAGTCGTATAAACAGTATTGTGCAAGGCATAGGCGCAACTTTCTCTCAACTGGCTGTCGTCGCATTTGTTGGTATTGGCAGCATCTCTGTTATCAGCGGGGACTTGACCGTCGGCGCCCTTGCAGCAGGCACCATGCTATCCAGCCGCGTATTGCAGCCCGGCCTCAAAGCCATGGGATTCTGGTCTCAATTCCAAACACTACGACTGGCATTAGAAAAAATAGAAAATCTGTACCAGCAACCCAAAGAAAGCGGGGGAGAGGTTCGCCAGGAATCAGGTCTAAGTGGCAAAGTTGAGATCCGTAATATCAGCTTCACACACCCCGGACAAGAAAACGACTTGATTAAGGATCTCTCCCTGATTGCTTATCCTGGTGAGACCGTCGGTATCACTGGCAATAACGGCAGTGGTAAAAGCACACTAGTCAGCCTGCTCTCCGGCTTTCTCAAACCAGAAAAGGGACAGATCTATCTGGATGATCACGATATCAGGGAGTACGACCTTGAATTTTTGCGCGCACAGATTGGCATCATGCCCCAAAGAGGCATTCTTTTCGAAGGCTCTATTCTTGAAAACATGACCTTGTATCGCGAAGGAGAAGCTTTACAACAAGCCCTTGAGCTATCAAAAATTCTTGGCTTAGAAGAGATAGTAGCCCGACTACCCGATGGATTAGACACCCAGGTGGGCGGAGCTGCTGTAGACACACTTTCCGAGGGTGTCAGGCAAAAAATCATCATGGTCAGATCACTTGTAGGCCATCCTAAAATTATTTTGTTCGATGATGCAAATGCCAACTTCGACATTAAAAATGATGGCAAGTTACTTAATGTAATTAAGGCGATGCGCGGATCAAGAACCATGATTATTGTCACCCATCGCCCTTCATTTTTGCGCATATGTGATCGTCAGTACATTCTTAAAGAAGGACACCTCGAAGAATATATTGACCCCTATATTGCCTCTCAGGCAACACAAGCCACTTCACAGGCAAAGGGATAATTAGATGAGCAGAAACCCGCGCCCAATGATGGCCTCAGAACAACTTGCCGACGACCTTCGAAATCATAATGAATCGGCTTTCAAAGAGATCTCTCCTTTCTCTTCCTGCTTACTCCCCCTGTTAAGAGAGCTCGGCTGGAATAACTACGCAAAAGAACTGATCGAGGCTCTTCCACATTTCTCTGAACAGATCGATCTGGTCGATCTGCGTAACATGCTGGCCACATTAGGTTACGAAAGTACGCCGGTTAAAACATCAATTTCAGATTTAAAAAAAGAACTTTATCCCGCCCTGTTTATCTCAGATAACAATCGAGTATTACTACTTCAAGGCTTAGAGGATGAGAAAGTATTCTTCTATGATCCAGAAAACGACAGTTACGAAACATCTACAACGCTAAACCTACAAGGTACCGCTTATCTTTTTACCGACAACCACGCTCATCACGGGAGCAACGCCCCCGAGTTAACTAATGATTGGTTTGGTAATTTACTGCAACGTTTTAATAAAATGATCATTCACCTGCTCGGAATGACTTTTATTATCAACCTTACCGCTCTTTTAGTACCACTATTTATTATGGTGATATACGACAAAGTCATCGGTGCAAAATCAGCAGAGACCCTGCCTTTTTTAATCACAGGCGCCGCCATTCTCTTAGCTGCTGATCTGGGATTACGTTATTTACGCGCAAAGCTTCTCGGCATCACCGCTGGACGACTTGATTACCTGATAGGCGTTGAGACTTTCAAACGAATGCTCTACCTGCCGCCCCTCTATACTGAACGCTCTACTGTTGCCGCACAGCTATCACGATTGAAGCAGTTTGACTCGGTAAGAGACTTCTTTACCGGGCCCAGTGCCGCAATCGCTCTGGAACTTCCATTTGTCATTCTATTCCTTGTCGTCATCGGAATATTAGGCGGCGTAATAGCCCTGATACCACTAGCTATGGTGATAGGGTTTGTCATGCTAGGACTGTTTTGGATGCCTATGCTAAATAGCAAAATAATGCGCGCAGGCAAAGCCAGGACCGATAAACAGCGAATTATTATGCAGACCGTCGCCGGACGGAAAGAGATCAAATCGATTGGTGGCGAAACAGTCTGGTGGGAGCGTTTCAGAGAAAACTCAGGCGAATCAGTGCTATCTAACTATCAAACCTTCCTCTCAAATAACGTAATGAACAACCTTGCCCAGGGCATGATGACCTTTACAGGCGTAGCCGTACTTGGCGTAGGAACAATGCAAGTCATGGCCGGGGATATGACCATTGGTGCGCTCATTGCCATCATGGCATTGGTATGGCGAGTCCTATCTCCGCTACAAAGCGCTTTCCTTTCGTTTTCTAAATTTCAACAAACCATTAAAGCGATCCGGCAGATCAACCAACTAATGAAACTAAGAAACGAATGCTCCAATGGTAAATCCGGACTTATCCTGGAAAAGCTCAAAGGAGACATTCGTATAGAACGAGTCAGCTTTCGCTACGGACCCGACAGAGATCCGGCACTACTAGGCGTATCATTCCAAATTAAGCCAGGCGAAATGGTAGCCATCAGCGGCAATACTGGCTCTGGCAAATCCACACTGATTAAAATGATCGCTGGCATGTATGCACCCCAAGCCGGTTCACTTCAACTTGACGGCATGGATCTGCGTCAGCTTAATGCGATGGAGCTAAGACGAGCCATCGCCTACGTCCCCCAGCAAATCCACATGTTCCACGGTACCATTGCTCAAAATATACGCCTGAACAATAGCTTAGCTACCGACGAGCAGGTACGTAACGCCGCAGCCGAAGCTGGCGTATTGGACGAAATAATGGCACTTCCAGAAGGACTGGATACAAGAATTGGCGATACCACCATTGACCGAATGCCTCCTGGGTTTCTTCGTTCTTTATCGATGGCCAGAGCCTTTGTTAGCCCGGCAAAAATCCTCTTACTGGATGAACCCGGCGCTTCACTGGATGACGAGTCGGATAAACGATTTGTTGAACAACTAAATAAAATCAAAGGGAGTCGCTCAATTATTATGGTTAGTCACAGACCCAGCCATATACGGCTCGCAGACAAAGCAATTTTGATGGAACAGGGAGCCGTCATTCATGCAGGCTCTCCTGATGAAGTCGTCAGCCTGTTGCTGGAGAATGCAGCATGAGTAGTAAAAACAATAATGTTTTCTCAT
>JAIBCZ010000049.1 GCA_024679645.1 Amphritea sp. | reverse complement strand
GAGATTCATTTCCGCTCATATACTTCCCCTGACTATCCAATATTTGTTTGTGAACTTTGGCATCGGTTGATTGTGACAACCAAATAAGCCAATAGCTAGCAAGCTATTGCGTGTTTAAAAGCAATAATCAAACCAACTTATAGAAAAATGTATTTTTATCGTTGTTTTTTTAAATGAGGAGGCTGTTCTGCATGTTAGAAAGGGATCGCTTTAACACATTTAGACGGCTTGTTTAGTCGGCGATGTTATCGGTTTTAATGGGGCTCTATTGGTCTTATAGTCAGTTATACCGGCACTTGCGACGTATTGGGCCAGGTTGTTGTCAGCTGTTTGTCTGACGTGGAGTATCTTGGTGGTCAATGTTTTGGGTAAAAGAAGGTTAGTGAGGCAGTTTTGCGCTGGTTTTCTTTCAGTGGCTGTAGGAGGTTGTGATTATATGATTTTATTGCACCATTGTGGTGCGATGGTTTTGTCGGGCTGTTTTGGTATTGAGCCGGCGGAGTGATGAGTTCCGCGGCTCAATGTTATGGCTATTCAGAGTACCAGGTTTGTGAGCGCCATCACGGCAAGATAGCCAACGGTGTAGGCGATCAGTAGCCAATGGATAAAACGCAGGTAAGAGATGAAAGACAGCTCTTCAAGTTTGCTTAGCGCGATAACCCCCGCGGCAGAGCCGACAATCAGAATCGATCCACCGACACCGACTGCATAAGTCAGCCCGAGCCATTCGGCCTGTGTCATATGGATATCGGATTGAAGGATGGCTGCGGTTAATGGGACGTTATCAACCAGTGCCGAAAGGATGCCGATAAAGTAGTTGGCAAAGGCGGGTGGCATGTAGGTGTAAAGTTCTGGCAGCAGTTCAAGCACTGACAGTTCTTTCAGCATACCGACCAACAGTAAAACGCCGAGGAAGAAGAGCAGTGTGTCGAATTCGATTTCGCGTACGTACTCAAGCACATTGGGGTTTTGTTCTTTACGGAACAGAATTTGATGGACAATAAACATCAGTGCCAGGCCAAACAGAAATGTCAGTACCGGTGGGACTGAGAACATAACGCTCAGGTACAGCGTGCTGAGGATGGTCAGCAGGAAGAGCGCAGCAATAAGCTTATCCCGTCTGCCGATAGGTCGCTTAAACTTAGGCAGTGTGATGACCTCGTTGCAGCCTTGCATCAGAATCAGCGCAAGAATTGCCACGCCTGCAATAGCTGGCAGAACTAAGAGCATCAGGTTCAGGATTGATACTTTGCCGTTCAGAAAAATCATCAGGGTGGTGACATCGCCGGTTATTAGCGATACGCCACCCGAGTTAACAGCAAAAACAATCAGTGCGGCAAACTTAAGTGTGTCTTTTTTTTCAAGCTTAAGAGAGGCGAGCAGTGAGAGCATAATCAGTGATGCGGTGATGTTATCTGCCAGGGATGAAAATAACAGACCGAGTAATGCAATCAGTATCATCAGGGTGCTGAGCTTGAGCTCGCTGGGTAGCATTCGATAGACCAGCTGAGTGATCAGTCCCTTTTCATTCAGATAGGCTACGAAGGTCATTGCCGCCATTAAAAATAGCCACAGAACGGCAATATCAAGTAGCTGCTCGTTAAGGGCTTCCTGGATGGCCTGGGGAGATTTTTCAGGAAAGACAAAGGCCAGGATCCAGACCAGGGTGCCAATAAACAGGGTGGACTTCGCTTTGTTAAGGTGAACAACGTCTTCAAAAACGATCAGTAGAAAGGCGAGGGTGATCAGACCCAGCAATAGATAATGCATCTCTGGTTCCTGTAGTGGAATGATTCAGGCGGCTATTCTCCATCTTTGTATAAGATGAATACAATAGTGATATCGCGCTGTAGGATAAGGTTTTTTGGGTTAATACTTTCGTGTTGATGTGGTCTTGGCTTGCTATCGATTCGATGTCAGAATAAGGGTAATTACTTATTGTAGCGCTTAGGCTGCAGTTGTCGCCAGCGATAAGTATTAAATGATTATAAAGATAGGGATTAATAAAATGTCAGATTCACGCCTTTTTTATATTGATGGTCGCTGGGTTGAGCCGGCTCAATCTAACGATTTTGAAGTGATTAACCCTTCAACTGAAGAGGTGTGTGATGTTATCTCTTTAGGTGGTGAAGCCGATACCAATGCCGCCGTTGAGGCAGCGCGACGGGCTTTTGATAGCTGGAGTCAGACATCAAAAGATGACCGGGTTGCTCTGTTAGAGAAGTTGCTGGCGATTTACAGTGACCGGGCTGATGAGATGGCTCAGGCTATTTCTACTGAGATGGGGGCGCCGATTGCCTTGTCGCGTACCGCTCAGTGTGGTGCTGGCGCTGCGCATATTAAGAATCTGATTCGTGCACTGAAAGCCTATGAGTTTGAGCGTCCATTAAATGACCGGGCGTTGGACAATCGAATTGTCCATGAGCCTGTCGGTGTCTGTGCGTTGATCACGCCCTGGAACTGGCCGATGAATCAGGTGACGCTGAAAGTGGTCGCTGCACTGGCTGCCGGCTGTACTATGGTGCTTAAACCTTCAGAGATCTCTCCGCTATCGTCAATGCTGTTTGCGGATATGGTTGATCAGGCCGGATTCCCGGCGGGGGTGTTTAATCTGGTGAACGGTGATGGTATGGGGGTGGGCTCTCAGCTTTCAGGGCACGCAGAAGTGGATATGGTTTCGTTTACCGGATCGACCCGTGCAGGTATCGCAATTTCTAAGAATGCAGCGGACACGGTTAAGCGTGTAGCCCTTGAGCTGGGCGGTAAAGGCGCTAATATCGTTTTTGCTGATGCTGATGAGAAAGCGGTTACCCGGGGTGTACGTCAGTGCTTCAATAATAGTGGTCAGTCTTGTAATGCGCCAACCCGGATGCTGGTGGAGCGCAGTGCCTATGATCAGGCGGTTCAGGTAGCAGCAGATGTAGCCTCTAAAACCACGGTCGATCTGTCTGAGATCGATGGGCGGCATATTGGTCCCGTCGTTTCGCAGCTGCAGTATGACAAGATACAAGCGCTGATTGAGAAAGGCGTTGCTGAAGGTGCTCGTCTGGTTGCTGGTGGTCCGGGTAAGCCTGATGGACTTGATAAAGGTTACTTTGTTAAGCCTACGGTGTTTGCTGACGTGAATAATCAGATGAGTATTGCGCAAGAAGAGATATTTGGTCCGGTGTTGACGATCATTCCTTTCGATACCGAAGAGGATGCTATACGTATCGCCAATGATACACCCTACGGATTGACGAACTATCTGCAGACGCAGGATGGTGAGAAAGCTAATCGCGTTGCCCGCAGACTGCGCTCAGGCATGGTACAGATCAATGGCACATTCCTGGCGGGTGGTTCTCCTTTCGGTGGCTATAAGCAATCAGGAAATGGCCGCGAAGGTGGTGTCTGGGGTCTGGAAGATTTTCTTGAGGTAAAAGCGATCTCTGGCTGGAGCTAGTCTAAAACGCAGTGCCTTAATAAGCTTTGCCGTGGTAATCGCGGCGAAGCTTTTTTGATTTTTGGGCGAGTGAAATGTTCGCAGTGTGCTCATGCTTTATCTTAAAGCTGTCCACTTCTGAATTGTCTGAACAGATCTTGGGTGATGGATAATCCAGCTGCCCGGGTAGCCAATAAAATTTCCCAGAGCTATTTCCAAAATACGGGTTTGTATTTGTGCTCAGTGAATATTTCTGGATTAAATCATCTGTTTAATAAAGCTATCTAAACTGTTGATACTTATTTCAATTATGTGTTTTGTTGATGCGTTTATCAGAGGCTGATCGTCACTATTCTTAGCCGTCAGATTGATACTGTAATATACCACTCAGGCTTGATAGCGGAGAAATCAGTAATTTCGTTGTTGTCTAAATAGGCAGCTGAATCTAGCACAATACCGCCCGCTTGCGTGCGATTAAAAACCACCCAGTGCCAAAATGGCTTGCCGTTCTCGTAGTGGTGTTTGATTGCGAGTAGTGCGGTATCGGGTAGCGCATTCCAGCTGGTGAAAACCGTTTCGTCAGCAGAGGTTGTTACACCGTAGGTATCCAGTAAACGGCGCATATAGGCGGTATCGCTGAACAGTGCTTCGTCTGTTGCATAGATACCCAGAGAGTTGGCCTTGGCCTGCACTTCGGCGTATGACAAACCAAGGATGTTGGCTGCAGACGCAATGCCACAGCCGGTCGCTTCTTCTTGAATAACTACAGACATGATTTTCCCGAATCAGAAGGGCTCTAAAACAAAAAAAGCCGCACATCCCGATAGAAGAAGTGCGGCAGGCAGATCTATTTTAAGCTTTTTTAGCCTCTTTTCCAGCTATGGAATTTCTCTAACCAGCCGAGAATTTTCTGTGGCGCATGTTTCTTTTTCCATTCACCGGCGACAAAGCGGTTGGCTTCATTGAGGGTGGGGTAGGCGTGTAGTGTGCCGAGTATCTTATTCAGCCCCAACTTGTTTTTCATTGCCAGCGCAAACTCGGGCAGCATTTCAGCGGCATGCTCACCTACCAGGGTGACGCCGATGATCTTGTCGCTGCCGGGCTTCAGCAGGACTTTGACGAAGCCGTAGGCGGCCTCGTCAGTAATCGCGCGGTCAAGTTCGTCAAGGTTGTACCGTACCGCTTCGTACGCGACTCCCTGATCGATTGCTTGTTTCTCATTCAGACCTATACGGGCGACTTCCGGGCTGGTGTAAGTCGTGAAGGGGATGAAAGAATAGTCGATTTTGAACTGCTTAAACTGGCCAAACAGCGCGTTCACTGAGGCATACCAGGCCTGGTGAGCAGCCGCATGGGTAAACTGATAGGGGCCGATTACATCGCCGCAGGCCAGGATATTGGGTATCTTGGTACGCAGGTATTCATCTACCTCAATTGTGCCACCGGGCGCTGCAGTGATGCCCAGCTCTTCAAGACCGAAGCCGGTTACATTGGCTGTGCGGCCCGTAGCGACCAGTAGCTTGTCAAAGCCGATGCGTTTTTCCTGATTATTATGGCGGCATACCAGCTCATAGCCCTGTTCAGTTACCTGAAAGCGCACAGGAGTGTGGCCGGAGCAGATGTTGATGCCGTCTTGTGTCAGACGTTCCTCAACGACCGTGGCAGCATCGCGATCTTCCCGGGTTAATACCTGGCTGCCACGAAACAGTATTGAAACGTCGCTACCGAGGCGGGCGAAACACTGGCCCAGCTCGCAGCCTATCGCGCCAGCGCCCAACACCAGCAGGCGATCGGGGCGTTCACGCAGCGCCCAGATGGTATCTGAGGTCAAAGGCTCAACGAGGTCGATGCCGGGAATAGGGGGGAGCGCGGGACGTGCGCCCGTAGCGATCACTATGTTTTGCGTTTTAAGGGTCTGGCCGTTTACTTCAACTTCCCAGGGACTGATGATTTTAGCGCTGCCGGTGACACAGTCGACGCCGAGTGATTCATAGCGCTCAATCGAATCATGGGGTTCGATAGTCTGGATGACCCGTTGTACCCGCTCCATAACCTCAGCGAAGTCATACTCAACTTCGGCATTGCGAATACCCAGTTCTCTGGCATCACGAACATCCGCCAGAAAGTGCGTCGTGCGGATCAGTGCCTTTGACGGAACGCAGCCGGTATTCAGGCAGTCTCCGCCCATCTTATGGCGTTCAATCAGAGTGACTTTGGCTTTTGTTGCAGCGGCAATATAAGACGTTACCAGGCCGCCCGCGCCCGCACCGATGACAACCATATTGGTGTCGAATTGTTTCGGCTTGGTAAACTGGCTGTAGAGCTTGCGCTTTTGCACGCCGCTGACGATCGCTTTGGCAATCCATGGGAATATGCCCAGCAGACAGAATGACAGTATCAGTCCTGGTGAGAGAATGTCGCCCGGCTGTTCGATGGCGGCCAGTTGCGTGCCTGCGTTAACAAATATAGCGGTGCCGGGCAGCATGCCCAGTTGGCTCACCCAGTAAAAGGTGCCGGCTTTCATGCGGGTAAGGCCCATAACGGCATTGATAACGAAAAAGGGAAATAGCGGTACCAGTCGCAATGTAAACAGATAGGAGATACCGTCTTTCTCAATACCCCGGTTAACCGGGTCAATATAGTTAGAAAACTTGTTGGTCAGTGGCTCCCGAAACAGATAACGGGCGACCAGAAATGCCAGGGTCGCGCCGATAGCGCTGGCAAAGGACACCATGATTAAGCCTGCGAAGAGGCCAAAGATCGCGCCACCCACGAGGGTCATCACCGCTGCGCCGGGGAGTGACAGAGCCGTTACGGTGATGTAGATCAGCATAAACGCACCGATAGCCAACAAGTTATTGTCAGTTACCCAGCCTTGTAAGCTGTCTTGTTGTGACTTGATGTACTCAAGGTTCAGATAGTTGCCAAGATCAAAGATAAAAAACGCACTGACCAAGGCTGCAATTATCAGGATGAGAACTAATTTTTTACTATTCATATGCAGATCTGCTTTGCGGGTGATGGCGATAAGGTTCAGGGGATAGTCGCATAGAAAACTGAAAATATCCTGAAAGTGTAGCGATAACTGACTGTATCAGTTGAAAATATTTGTCTGACTGGCGTATCGCTCTTCTAGGTGGTTTCAACCACCCAATAAAAAAGGCCTTTTACCGACTCCTTTAATAAGGTGAGTAAAAGGCCTTAATTGACAATAACGAAGTTAGTCGTTGTTATTGGCTGCTTCCAGTGTGTTTTCCATCAGTGTTGCGACGGTCATAGGACCTACGCCGCCGGGGACGGGGGTAATCCAGCCAGCTCTTTCAGCGGCGATGTCATACTCTACATCACCGACTAAGCGGCCATCCTCAAGGCGGTTGATACCCACATCGATAACCATAGCACCAGGTTTAATCCATTCGCCTTTGACTAAGCCTGGGATGCCAACACCAACAACAACAATATCAGCGCGTTGTACATGTCCCGCCAGATCTTTGGTAAACCGATGGGTTGTGGTTGTGGTACAGCCTGCGAGCAACAGTTCCAGTGTCATTGGGCGACCAACAATATTAGACGCGCCGACGATAACGGCATCTTTGCCGCGAACCGTCTCACCGGTGGACTCAAGCAGTGTCATCACGCCCTTGGGTGTGCAGGGGCGGAGGGCTGGCAAGCGTTGTGCCAGACGTCCCAGATTGAACGGATGGAAACCATCAACATCTTTATCCGGGCGAATGCGTTCGAGGATCTCATTCGCTTCGAGATGCTCAGGGAGAGGGAGCTGAACCAGTATGCCGTCTATCTTCGGGTCTGCATTGAGTTCATCTACCAGCTCTAGCAGTGACTGTTGGCCGGTTTCTGCGGGCAGGTCGTAAGAAACAGACTCGATGCCTACTTCTTTACAGGCATTTTTCTTGTTTCTGACATATACCTGAGAGGCCGGGTCGAAGCCGACCAGTACTACTGCCAGACAAGGTGCGCGTTTACCCGCTTCTATACGAGCTTTTACACCTACGGCAACCTGTTCGCGGACATTTCGGGCAATCTGTTTGCCATCGATTATCTGAGCGCTCATCTTTCGAATGTTTTCCTCAGTCATATTTTTGATGGCGCGGATTGTCTCATGGTTGTCGTTTTCCTCCAAGGGGAATTGCCAGAAGGGCTTCTTTATTTAGAGTAGCTAAACTAAGGAACCTGCGAACAAGTCCAATTCGTGCTCTGCAAACCCTAAAGTCTGCAGATGCAAGGCGAAGTACGCCATTAATGGCCATAGTCCTTGATAAGGACTTCAACGAAGCAAATGCTGGCTTCAGGGCTTGCCCTGAGGGGCTTACGGGAAAGGCCACACTCGGTGTCAGAACTTATTATAAGGTCTAGACATTACTGCAAAATTCTTCCTTGATTGTGAACTCTCCCGTAAGCCAGCCCCCAAAGGGGATGATAAGTGCCGTTAGGACTTATTCGTAGGTTCCCTAAAGAGTCGACAATAAGTGTCCCGGCTCATATAACAGCGGTTATCGGTGACCGGCTGAGCCTTCTGTTACCGGCAAGCCGGTAGGCCGCTGTGAGCTGATCAGAGTCGATCTTAATTTGTCTAAGTCTCTTATTTTATTAAAAAATTAAAAAAGGGTGTTGACGGAACATAAAGCGATATATATTATGCGCTCCACCTTGAAGAGAGGCAGGCAACGAACTCTGTGTCGTTACTTCTTTTAGATAGGTCGGGCAGTGTCAGGCGCCCGTAGCTCAATGGATAGAGCACTCGCCTTCTAAGCGAGCGGTTGCAGGTTCGACCCCTGCCGGGCGCGCCAGTAAGGTCTGACAAAATGTATTGATATGGTGGGCGTAGCTCAGTTGGTAGAGCTCCGGATTGTGATTCCGGCGGTCGTGGGTTCAAACCCCATCGTCCACCCCAATACAACGTCATAGGAATCTTTACCAGTTTCCTGTTAATGACAAAAAATGTTTTATGCGAGTGTGGCGGAATTGGTAGACGCGCTGGTTTTAGGTACCAGTATCTTACGGTGTGGGAGTTCGAGTCTCCCCACTCGCACCATCTAACTTCTTCGGAAGTGCCTCTTTGGTGGGCGTAGCTCAGTTGGTAGAGCTCCGGATTGTGATTCCGGCGGTCGTGGGTTCAAACCCCATCGTCCACCCCAATATCTCTTCGTTTTCCCCTGTTTTTTCTGTCTGTTTTTTAGCCATAAAATACTACTCGCTTGATTTGTTTCGATTTTGCTCTGTATCCGTTGATATTCAACGCTTTTCACTTGACTAATAGCAGCGCATCCCGGACAATTTCCGCCTTTAGAAATTCTGGTACCTGCTGGGGCCTGTCTTCTGCAAAACAGAAGGGGCAAACAGCAGGTCAATTTTCAGATTTGTAACGATACAAATAATTTTGTGAGGAATTCCATGCAAGTATCCGTAGAAGCCACTACTGGTCTTGAACGTCAGATGACCGTTGTTGTACCCGCTGAGCGTGTTGATAGCGATGTAGCTAAGCGTGTTCAAGATACAGCCCGTACCGTTCGCCTGGATGGTTTCCGTCCTGGTAAAGTGCCGGTTAAGGTAGTTAAGAAGCGCTACGGTCAGGGTATCCGTCAGGAAGTTATCGGTGAAGTTGTACAGCAAAGCTTCTATGAAGCCGTACAACAGGAAAAACTGACGCCTGCTGGCGGTCCTAACGTTGAGTTCAAGAACGATAAAGAGGGTGAAGAGTTCTCTTACACCGCTACTTTTGAAGTTTATCCTGAAATCGCCCTGGCTGATTTTTCCACTGTTGAGCTTGAAAAAGCATCTGCTGAAGTAAAAGACGCAGATCTGGAACAGATGATTGAAACTCTGCAGAAGCAGCAAGCTGCTTTTGAAGAAGCAGATAAAGCTGCGGCTGAAGGCGATCAGCTGAATGTTGATTTCGAAGGTTCTATCGACGGAGAAGCATTCGACGGTGGTACTGCAACCGGTATGGATCTGGTTCTGGGTTCTAACACCATGATCCCTGGTTTCGAAACTGCGCTTGAAGGTGCTAAAGCGGGTGAAGAGAAAGAAATTAACGTTACTTTCCCTGAGGAATACCACGCTGAAAACCTGAAAGGTAAAGATGCTAAGTTCAACGTTAAGGTGAACAAAGTATCTGTTCAGGTTCTGCCTGAACTGAACGAAGAGTTCTTCGCTAAGTTTGGTATCGAAGAGAAGAGCGTTGAGAGCTTCAAGGTTGAAGTACGTAAGAACATGGAGCGTGAGCTGACTCAGGCCCTGACCGCTAAACTGAAAGAAGCTACTTTCGGTAAGCTGGTTGAGCTGAACGCTATCGATGTACCTTCTGCGCTGATTGATGGTGAAGTTGACGCGATGCGTCGTCAGGCTATCCAGCAGTTCGGTGGTCCGGATGCGAATATCGATCCAAACATGCTGCCAAAAGAGATGTTTGAAGCTCAGGCTGAGAAGCGCGTTAAAGTAGGTCTGTTGGTTGCTGAAGTAGTTAAAGCCAACGAGCTGAAAGTAGACGAAGATCGTGTACGTAGCACGGTTGAAGAGCAGGCTGCTACTTACCAGGAGCCTCAGCAGGTTATTGACTGGTACTACGGTAACCAGGAAATGCTGAGCCAGATCCAGAATCTGGTTCTGGAAGATCAGGTACTGGATCTGCTACTGAGCTCTGCTAAAGTTAGCGAGACTGAAGTAAGCTACGAAGATGCAATCAAGCCAGCGGCACCTGCTGCTGACGAAGAGGCTTAATTGCCCTTCAGCTTAATTGCGTTTATAAAAGAACGGCTGTCGGCTTAGGTCGGCTGCCGTTTTTTTTTCTTAACCTGTGTTTATAGGTTTATAAGGACTTAGGAGAGCATTCAATGTCGGATTTTTATAATGGGCCTACCGTAATAACGAACAGTGGCCTGGTACCCATGGTTGTCGAGCAGACTGCCCGTGGTGAACGTTCATACGACATCTACTCCCGATTGCTGAAAGAGCGCGTTATCTTCATGGTAGGCCAGGTTGAAGACCACATGGCAAACCTGGTTGTTGCTCAGCTGCTGTTTCTGGAATCAGAGAATCCAGACAAAGATATTCACCTGTATATTAACTCTCCGGGTGGTTCTGTAACCGCAGGCTTGTCCATTTATGACACGATGCAGTTCATCAAACCGGATGTTAGCACCATGTGTATTGGCCAGGCGGCCAGCATGGGCGCGTTACTGCTAACCGGTGGTGCGGAAGGTAAGCGTTACTGCCTGCCTCACTCTCGCATGATGATTCACCAGCCACTGGGTGGCTATCAGGGTCAGGCGACTGATATTGAGATCCATACCCAGGAAATTCTGACGATTCGTGAGAAGCTGAATACTATTATGTCGCATCATACCGGTCAGGATATGGAAACGATCGGTAAAGATACCGACCGTGATAACTTCATGTCGCCGGAGCAGGCGGTTGAATACGGTCTGATCGATCAGGTGATGAAGAGTCGCTAAGACTTCAGGTGCGTAGTCGCGCACTTGAATTTTGACGCAAAGCGGTGCACATTATCCGCTATACTTTGCGACAAGCAGTTGAAAAATTATTGGTCCGGGGACGCTACGCCCTGGATAAACTGAGGAAGTTTAATGTCCGACGATAATAATGGCAAAGAGGGTGGCGATGACAGCAAACTGCTGTATTGTTCCTTTTGTGGTAAAAGCCAGGACGAAGTTAAGAAGCTGATAGCGGGGCCGTCGGTCTTTATCTGCGATGAATGTGTCGATCTGTGTAACGACATCATCAAAGAAGAGATTCAGGACGCTGAAGAAACTCAGGAAGAGAGCGATAGCCTGCCGACTCCGGCTGAGATCAAATCCAATCTTGATGAGTATGTTATTGGTCAGGAACGGGCTAAGAAAGTACTCTCCGTTGCCGTCTATAACCACTATAAACGTCT
>JAIBCZ010000078.1 GCA_024679645.1 Amphritea sp. | reverse complement strand
TCCGCAGGCTTCGGTGATCAGGTGATGATTGATGCCTACGAGGCGGATCACGATGATTATAACAGCATCATGGTCAAAGCACTGGCAGACCGGCTTGCCGAGGCGCTGGCTGAGTACATGCACGCGCGTACCCGTCGTGAATCCTGGGGATACGCATCTGATGAAAATCTGGACAACGATGCGCTGATAAAAGAAAAGTATCAGGGTATCCGCCCTGCTCCAGGCTATCCAGCCTGCCCCGAGCACACGGAGAAAGGGCTGCTGTGGGAGTTGCTTGATGTTGAGAACCGCATCGACATGAGCATTACCGATAGCTATGCAATGCTGCCAACCGCGTCAGTCAGTGGCTGGTACTTTAGTCACCCGCAGTCACAGTACTTTGGTGTCGCAAAGATTGGTGAAGACCAGGTCGAATCTTATGCGCATCGTACCGGTATGGAAAAACCTGTCGCTGAACGCTGGTTAGCTCCAAATCTGGGATATGAGCCAGAAGACGACTAATCAAACCATTTATTTTAAGCTGTAAAAAAAAACCGCCATCGGCGGTTTTTTTATTATTTAAAAGCAGACGCCTTAGTTAACCCTGTACTGACTTTTCTTCACCCATTCGACAGAGCTATAGCGAGTGGTGAATTTCGAACCGGTGTTCTGCCAAAAGAACTCATGATTGAACATATGAGTCGGATGATACTTCCCCTGCAAACTGGCTAGAGGGAAAACTTTTAAGCGTTTTATGCCGCGTTTTCGGGTTGCTTCAAGCAGGTACTCTTTACCGTCCACAAATAGCACCACCCAGGCATGTCCCTCACCGTTGTAATCTCCTACCGCGACCCGGGCATCATAGCCCAGGCCGATCAGCCAGTCGGCCAGAAGGATAGCGTGATCCTCACAATCCCCGACTTTCTGGAAGAAAGCCTGTCTGCTGCTTTGCCACACCTCAGGTCGTCCTGGATAGGTGATATGATCGTACTGATACCGTTTACGCTGTGCGATGGTATATAGCGCCAGTACGGGGTTCTCCACCTTAAAAGGCAGGTAACCATCAAAGAAACTGTTTACCAGGTGATAACGCTGATCAACCCCCGGCGCGATCATCGTGTAAGCCCCGGTTTTACTATTACGCATGGTGTAAATACCGGAACCGGTTCTACGCTTATTTAATATTTTGTCCAGATCACGGGGTTGCAAAGTTAAGCGGGTATTTGATATATGCAGGCTTCCAGGTCTTATTAAGCCTGGCGACACGTCTGGATTGGCGGGAACTGACAGCTGCTCCGTCGCATCGGCAATCATAAGATCAGTAGAGTCTTTCTGTTCTTGCAATAAAGAGGTCAAGATTACAATAGCAAGGAACAGTACGCCCTGCCCCAGGCGCTTTAGCATACCAGCTAACCTTTGAGTCCGGATGCCACTATGATGGCGACAAAGATCAAAATGGTTGATGCGAATATAGAGACGGCAAGATTACCTTTCTTCATCTCCTCCTCTATATCAATATTTTTGAGCAAACGTTTATCGATCCACAACAAAGCATATACGCCAACAATTAACGCGATTACGGTGTAGCTTAAATTCAATAATAGATTGATAAGTGAAGCACTGAAAAACTCCATTTCCATCGGGATGATTCCTGTTCATTTCATTAATTAGCAAGCGCTATGAGTCGGAGGACACAAAGCGTTCCGATAAACGCTGATTCTCTATGAATAAGACATAATTATCTAGTGATGCCAGTAATCAGGCCCTAACAGGCGCATCTGATCTTTAATCCAGTCCGTTCTTTGCCAAACGTAATTGCTGGGCTGGCCTGCATTCATTCGGTAGGGATTAGGCAAAACAGCCGCCAGGCGAGCCGCTTCCGTGGCCGTAAGGTGTTTGGCCGGTTTATGAAAGAAAGCCTGACTAGCGGCTTCCACGCCATAGATTCCAGGTCCAAATTCGACAATATTCAGATAAACCTCAAGAATTCTTGGCTTATTCCATAAGGTTTCCATTAACAGAGTGAACCCCGCTTCAAGTCCTTTACGAAAATAGCTTTTAGCTGGCCAGAGAAAAAGGTTCTTGGCCGCCTGCTGGCTTAACGTACTAGCGCCTTTGATTCCCTTACCGTTCCGGTTGTTGCTTATGGCTTTGGAGATGGACTCGAAATCCAATCCCCAGTGATGAGGATACTTTTGGTCTTCCGCTGCGATGACGGCTAACTGCATCGCCGGTGCTATCTGTTCTAACGCAACCCACTGATGGAGGCTTTCAGCAGGATAATGTTTTGGCGGGTTTAAACTACGCTGAATCTTCCACATCCATATCGCAGGGTCTATAAAGCGCAGCATCAGTACCAGTAATACAGGCAGGAGTACTAACGCCAACAGGCTGCGTATAAACCAGGTACGGAAAGAGAAACGGGAAACAGACAACGTGAGATACCGATACAGCAGAAAGAAGTGGATCATACCTAAAGCTGACTAATTATTGAACAATATTAGCAGATGAATAGCGATCAATACTGTGATTAACTATTCACTCATCAGAATAACGCAAGCGGACTGTGTTCAATGGCTATCGATCTAGAAAAAGTACTGGTAATTGGCATTTCCAGCCGGGCACTGTTTAATCTCGAGCACGAGAACAGTATCTACCTGCAGCAGGATGTTGCGGCTTATCGGCGTTTTCAGTTAGAACAGGAAGATCAGGTCTTAGAAAAAGGAACGGCGTTTCATCTGGTTGATGCTCTGCTCAGCCTCAATAAGTTATCTGATGAGAGGCTGGTTGAGGTCGTCGTCATGTCAAAGAACAGCCCCGATACCGGCTTAAGGGTGCTGAAGTCGATACAGCACCATGGACTGGATATAACCCGGTCAGCTTTTACCGGTGGGGAGCCGTTGGCGCCTTTTATCGCCGCTTATAGCGTCGATCTGCTGTTAACCCGCCATTCTGATGACGCTCAGGAGGCGATCGACACTGAAGATTGCGCCGCCGCACTTATCTATGATCCCCCGGAAAGCTTTCAGCCAGACCGGGATACAATACGCATCGCCTTTGATGCTGACGCGGTGCTGTTCTCTGACGAATCTGAATATATCTTCAAAACAGAAGGTTTGGCTCGGTTTCAACAAAACGAGTCAGACAACGAAGATGTAGCACTACCCGACGGCCCGTTCGCCAAACTTGTCAGGCTACTGTCGCGATTAAATAAAAAGCTCGGTACTGAGCGTTCTCCTTTAAGGTTGTCTATAGTGACTGCGCGGAATGGACCCGCTCATTTGCGGGTCATTAAAACCCTGAGGCAATGGGGTGTGTTTGTGGATCAGGCATTCTTCCTTGGCGGAACGAGTAAAGAGCCTGTACTGAGCGCTCTGAAACCCCATATATTTTTCGATGACCAACCCATTCATCTGGTGAGTGCATCAAAGCAGGTTCCCAGCAGCCAGGTACCCTACCGCAGCGACTCACCAATAAAAGAGTTATCAGAGCAGTCTGATGTTTCGCCTGACTAGGAGCGATGGCTATCAGGGTATGGAGTCAGACTGTCTTAACCCCGGGTTGTGGCTTACCCATCATTGCAACAATTCCCGCACAGCTGACCAGCAAGATACCTAACAGGCTGTTAAGCCCCAGTAATTCGCCCCATATCAGCCAACCGAATAACGCTGCCATTGCTACCGATCCATAAGTGTATGGTGCCAGCTGGCCAGCTGGCGCCATACCGTAGGCCTTACTTAACAGAAGTTGAGCCACTGTAGAGGTTGCCGCCAATACAATTAACCAGCCAAACTGTATCAGCGTTAAGCTGGCGCCACTTAACCAGGCTGGTATTGCGGATAAAAGTGCAGCAAAGAAAGCAAAATAGAATACGATCAATTGTGGTGATTCAGTATCCCGCATCCGGCGAACTGTCACTTTCGCTAACGCCCCTAAACAAGCTCCCACTAATGCAATCAAAATGCCGATATTAACCGCCGCCTCCTGAGGATTAAGGATGAACGCCACACCGATAAAGCCCACGAGTATTGCCAGTTTTACCTGGAGGTTTATACGCTCCCCCAACCACCAAAATGCGATCAGGGGCATAAAGAACGGCGCGGTCTGCTTCAATAACGCCGCCTGTGCCAAAGGCAGGTGCCCCCAGGAGTAGAATAGACAGGTCATTGCCGTCACACCGACAGAAGCACGCATTATGTGGAAACGTAACTTAGTGGTACGTAAAGCCCCACCTCCATTCCGCATCAGCCAGGGGATGAAGAGCGCTAATCCCAGTAGATTGCGATAAAACACAATCATCTCGGTCGGTAGCTCACCGGAAAGCTGCTTAATCACCATCCCCGAGAGCACCAGAAAAATTTCGGAGACGAGTATAAGAGCCGCGCCGAATAAGAAATCATTGTTTTTCATAAATAGAAAAGCCCCGCAAAAGCAGGGCTTATTCACTCCTGAAAGTGACTATTAAAAGATCGTTAAATCGCGATCACGTCAAAACTCTCATCAAGTTCTGCAGCTGCGGCAGGGCCTGTGACAACGGCAACGCTGGCGTTTTCAGGCTTAAGATATTGTTGTGCAACACGTTTAATATCAGCCACAGTAACCTGAAGAATCCGTTGACGGAAACCTTTTCGCTGCTCCGTTGTGCGGCCGAATATTGCACTGTGATACGCCTGTTTAGCTTCGCCGGCCGGTGACCCCGGCTTATCGATACTACTGACAATTCCCAGAATGGCTTCTTCCAGTTTCTGTTCATCGTCCTCAGAAGACAGGAGCCAGCTAAGGGCTGCATCAAAATCGTTCAGGGTTTCGCTCAGGCGTGGATCGCGGTAAGAGAAGAAGCGGAAGACCGAATCAGCTGAATCCTGCCCTGCACCACTGCCATATGCTCCACCCTGCTCCCGAACTACACGATGAAGAAAGCCATTACGCAGGTAATCACCCAGCACTGTTAGCGGCGCAGCATCCGGATGCTCAACGGGAACAGTAGGATAGGCTTTAGCACAGAAGTTAACCTGAGTACTGGTGGTCCAGGCTTGTTTAACAGCTTGTCGTACCGGCGTTAAACCCAGCGGAGTAAAGTGACTATCATTAGACGCAGTACCCCATTGTTGAGCCAGGCTGGCCGCCAGTAACTGTTGATGCTCTGGCTCGGCAACAATCAAAAATTGACGAGGCGCCGTTATGATTTTCTGATGGATCAGCTCTAACTGGCCTGCCAGATGTTTCAGGTGCTGCTCATCATTAAGGCTATCATCCAGCGCTTTAACTTCACGAATACTTTGTAAACCACGCAGGTTATGCGACAACTGGGCTGCTGGAGATAGCTGACTTACGGCTGCCATGATAGCCAGACTGTGCCCCTGTCCCGTAACACTTTGTTCTTTGCGGGTACGTTGTTGAGATACCAGCTCTCGAATTCGGCTGTGCTCATCAAACCTAACCGTATTCAGAGTTTTGTACATCAGCTCTGTCAGATCACACTGTTTGTTAAGCAGTGCTTTGCCAGACAGTGTCATATAACCGGTTACCCTTTGTTCATCTTCGATATTACCGCGTACCGATGAGTATGCACTGATACTGCCGCAGACCTGAGACTGCCATGCCTGAGTGTCCTGATAACTCATTCCATTACAGCCCAGCTCTGTCACACAGTGGCTGTAAAGAGGAATCAGCTTTAACTCGTCATCCGTCAGCGCTGGCAGCTCCATAATGACCTGCTGATACACTAATCCATTAGTGCCCTGACCATAGAAGTTATAGTTAAAGCCTTTCAGTGATGCCTCCGTACCCAGGGGTATATTCATTTCGGCAGGCACATCGGCAATAGTCACTTTGGGGAGGAGTGATTCATCATCGATCTGGCTTTGGCGTGCTTCGAGGGCCTGAGCTTTATCGATAATCGCCTGAGCCTGGCTTTCATCAAGAGACTGTCTGATTTTCTCCAACGCGACCGCTTCTGCGGCATCACGACGGTTTGCTAATTCTGCATCAGGTCTCAGAGTCAGGCGAACACGATGAGGGTTATCCAATAAGAGCTCGCGTACCAGCGTTGGAATAAAGTCGGGCGACTGAATCTCCACCCGCATTTTTTCAAGTACCGGATCCAGATTGAGCAATGCAACCGGATCACCGTGGTGAATAGCTGAAGAGAGAGACTTAAGAATGAGGCTCATACCATAGGGGTAGCCATCACCACTAATCTCTCGCTGGCTTAATTCAAGCTGATGCAATGCAGCTTCCAGATGAACTTGTGGCACACCATTTTCTGCAACATCAGTCAGCGTTGCGATCACCAGTTCTTCAAATTCAGTTGCTTTATCAGGTTCACTACCCTCAATGCCACACATAAAGCCCATCTCCCGGTTGGAATCTTCCAACCCGCAGAGAGGAGATGGTGATAGCCCAAGGTCGGTTGACTCCAGAGCATAGCGCAGCGGTGAAGAGCTGTTATCCAATAAAACCTGAGACAACAGGTGGGCTTTGAGCTGCTGTTCCAGATCGATACTTGGCCCAAGCAACCATCCCAGCACATGATGGGTTTTAGCGCTGCTCTCTTCTTCGTCTAAAGCGTAAGCTTCCTCAACCCGAACCGGTGAGAAATAACGCTTCTCATCATCGACATTGATTTCATCTTCAAGTTTTTCGAATCGGGTCAGAGCCTGATCTTCGAATCGTTGCTGTAACTCTTCTACGGGAATGTCGCCAAATGTCATGAAGACAGCATTAGATGGATGATAGTGACTTTTATAGAACGCTATCAGCTCTTCATAACTAAGATCTGGAATAGATTCAGGATCACCACCGGAATTAAAGTGATAAGTCGTTGAAGGAAAGAGATAGCGTGTCAGGGTTTGCCATAAAGTCGAAACCGGGGAGCTCATCGCCCCTTTCATCTCGTTATATACCACGCCTTTATAGACCAGAGGACTGCTGGTATCACCTGCTTCACTAAATTCAACACGGTGACCTTCCTGAGCAAAATCTAACGGGTCAAGCCGGGAGAAAAAAGCTGCATCCAGATAAACATCCAGAAGATTAAAGTAATCTTTACGGTTTTGACTGGCAAATGGATAAGCGGTCCAGTCACTGCTGGTAAAAGCATTCATAAAGGTGTTCAACGAACGTCGGGTCATCATAAAGAACGGATCGCGAACGGGAAATTTTTCACTACCACATAACGCAGTATGCTCGAGTATGTGAGCAACGCCGGTGTTATCTTCAGGGACAGTTCGAAATGCAACCAGAAATACATTTTCCTGATTATCTGCGGCAATATGATAATGCAAAGCGCCAGTTTGACTGTGCACGTATTCCTGCACATCGATTCCCAATGATTCAATTGTCTCTGTACGCTTAAGTTGAAAAGCCGGTTGACGGGTCATGTAGTTATCCAATGTCTATAATGTCTTAGCGATCTATCCATTGTGATCATTGTAACCAAATATGCCCGTTTTGGCCCGTGTCATGGAAAGTATATTCTTACCCCTTTGAGACCGGATATCTGCTGCATTTTATTATTCTGTTTAACAACGAAACAGCTCTGTATATGCGACACAGCACTATTTAAACGGATGTCATCATTTGTTCATAGTTAGTGATTAGGTTACTAACCAGTAATGGCATAAGCGACAAAGTTAAGAAATGACTATTTTGCTTCTTGTTGCAGTGCAACAAAATAATTGACTTTATTATGTTCGATCAATATAGTATGTAAAAATTTGCTGCAACGCACAAAGACTAAACTCTTGCGACCACAGGTGACAAACATGTACGAAGATATGATGAAGGATGTTCAGGAAAACATGAAGCCAGTAGTTGAACTGGCTGAAATCAACAAGAAAGCTGCAGAGAAGCTGATCGAGCTGCAGTCTGGTTATGTTTCCGACTTTGTAAATGCCACCATGGCTCAGATGCAGGCTCTGTCTTCTATAAAGGATCCTAAAGAAGCGATTGAGCTGCAAGTTGAGTACGTAAAGCAGCTTGAGACTAAACTGACCAGTGTTGCAGAAGAAGAGATGGCAGCGTTAAGCTCTGCTAAAGAAGAGCTGACTGCCATTATCGGTAAAAGCTTTGAAGGTTTAGGTCTGAAAGACATGAACTACTTTGAAGATCTGAGCAAATTCATGGCACCTGCAGCTGAAGTAAAGCCAGCAGCGGCACCTGCTAAAAAAGCCGCTCCGGCTAAGAAAGCAGCGCCAGCTAAAAAAGCTGCAGCGCCAGCGGCTAAAAAGCCTGCTCCAGCTGCTAAAGCAGAGACTCCTAAGCCAGCTGCGAAGAAAGCTGCGGCACCAGCGGCTAAAAAGCCTGCTCCAGTCGTTAAAGCTGAGACTCCTAAGCCAGTTGCAAAAAAAGCAGCAGCACCTAAGAAGGCTGCCGCGCCAGCTAAGCCTGCAGCAGTAAAAACTGAAGTTAAGTAAATATACTTTTCTTAGTAAAGAAAACGGAGCCTGTTGGCTCCGTTTTTTTTGATCAGATTGCGCTGGTTTAACCGCTAACGTTTATCGCTTCGAGCAAGCTCAGGCAGCGGCCCTTCCAGCCCCATGGCAAAGCGCATAATTCTGTTTTTAGCGGGTGTTAATCTCTCTGCGGCTCCGAGTCCCAGGTTACGTAAAAGCTTCAACGGTAATAGATCGTTCGAAAAGATACGATAAAAGCCGTCCATTAATTGCATCATCATCAGATTATGTTTACGGCGCTGTTGTTCATATTGCTTCAATAACTTCAGATCGCTAAGATCTATGCCCTGTTTATGCCCTTCCAAAACAGTTTCGGCCAATGCCGCAGCATCCAGTAAGCCAATATTAACGCCCTGACCCGCTAAAGGATTGATCATGTGCGCTGAATCACCCGCCAACGCGACTCCTTCTTTGACATACGCCTGAGCATGCTGTCGTTTTAGTGGAAATGCACCGCGAGCCAAAAGAGATTCAATAGAGCCAAGACGATCCGGAAAAGTATTTACCAGCTCGCGGGTAAAATCAGCGTCATCGAGTTGTAAGAGTCGTTTTACTTCAGCTGGATGGTTATACCAAACCAACGATGCCCGGTTACCGGACAGTGGCAAAAAGGCCAGCGGGCCGCTTGGGGTAAACTGCTGCCAGGTGATATCTTGCTGAGGTAGTTCAGTTATGACCGACGCTACTAGCGCCTGTTGATCATAATCCCAACTATGGACGCCAATACCTGCCGCTGCTCTCACTCTGGATGAGCCACCATCGGCAGCCACCAATAATTTCCCAATCAACTCCCTTCCATCAGCCAGTTGCACCAGACTGCATCCAGGGGAATAATCGATAGAAACCGTGTCAGCCGGACAGATTAACTCTATGTTATCGAACTGCTTTAGCTTTTCTAACAGCGCTAATTGGATAACTCTGTTTTCAACAATATAACCCAGATGAGTGGCCCCAATATCATCACTAACGAACTCAGTAGAAGCCTGGCCTTCGTTA
>JAIBCZ010000286.1 GCA_024679645.1 Amphritea sp. | reverse complement strand
TGGCGAAGTCAGCGTTGAGATTCATGAGAACGCACGGGGTAAAGATGTATTTATCATCCAGCCTACCTGCGCTCCCACTAACGACAACCTGATGGAATTGATCGTGATGGCTGACGCTCTGCGTCGTGGCTCTGCCAGCCGAATCACCGCTGTAATTCCTTACTATGGTTATGCCCGCCAAGATCGCCGTCCGCGTTCTGCCCGGGTTGCTATCAGTGCAAAAGTAGTCGCCGACATGCTCGCTGGCGTGGGCATCGACCGGGTATTGACCGTCGACCCGCACGCTGACCAGATCCAGGGTTTCTTCGATATCCCTGTCGATAACGTTTACGGCTCTCCGGTTCTGCTGGATGAGATCGCCCGTCAGAGCTACGATAACCCAATTATCGTCTCTCCTGATGTTGGCGGCGTAGTTCGCGCCAGAGCCGTTGCCAAACAACTGGACTGTGACCTGGCCATCATCGATAAGCGACGCGAGAAAGCTAACGAAGCTCAGGTGATGAACCTGATCGGCGATGTAGAAGGCAGAACCTGTATTCTGGTTGACGATATGTGTGATACGGCCGGCACCCTGTGTAAAGCAGCCGGAGCGTTGAAGGCAAATGGCGCCGTAAAAGTTGTTGCTTATGCTACCCATGCCGTTTTATCAGGCGCTGCAATCAACAACATCAGCGGGTCTGATCTCGATGAACTGGTTGTCACTGACACTATTCCGCTGAGCGAAGCGGCAGCAAACTGTAGCCAGATCCGTCAGTTAACACTGGCTCCAATGCTGGCAGAAGCGGTACGCCGCGTCTGCAACGAAGAATCTATCAGCGCGATGTTCCGCTAAGCTCCCGAGCATAGCCAACAGCTGATACAGATCCCATTCTGGGATAACCCGCCCGCAAGGGCTTACTCAACAACTGCAAAGACCTGGTCGCAAGGTGTTTGCAGTTTTGTTTTTACTATAGGTATTAAAATGTCTAATTTTGTATTGAATGCACAACCACGTACAGACGAGGGGAAAGGTGCGAGCCGCCGCCTGCGTCACTCTGGATATGTTCCAGCTGTAGTTTACGGTGGCGACAAGCGTAAGAAGCCTGTTTCTATCTCTCTGGAAAACCGTGTACTGGTTAAACAGACTGAAGATTCTTCTTTCTTCTCTTCTATCCTGACGCTTGAGCTGGACGGTAAAGAAGAAAAAGTAATCATCAAAGATCTGCAACGCCATCCGGCTAAAAGCTCTATTATGCACATCGATTTCCTGCGCGTGACTAAGTCACAGCCTATCGAAATCATCGTTCCACTGAGCTTTACCAACTTTAATAAGTCTCCTGCAGGTAAGGCGTCTGGCAAGCTGGATATCCAACAGAACACAACTAAAATCCGTTGCCTGGCCGACAAGCTGCCAGAAGCCCTGGAAGTTGATATGTCTGCTGTTGAGATGGGCCAGGTTACTCACCTGTCTGACATCGTTCTGCCAGAAGGCGTTGAGATTGTACAACTGCGTCGTGGTGCTGACCGTGACCAGGGTATCGCTCAGACTTACTCTCCACGTGGTGCTTAATAAGACTGCTGGCTAATATCATTAGCTGACTACAGGTTCCGGTATGCAAGACCAGATACAACTGATCGTTGGCCTGGGTAATCCAGGTCAGAAGTACGACCAGACCCGTCATAATGCCGGAGCCGACTTTGTCGGGCAGCTTGCTGCCCGACATCTTACTCCCCTCAAACCTGAATCAAAATTTCACGGTCTGTACGGGAAAATTAGCCTGAACGGCTCGCCTGTTCATATGCTGATTCCGACTACCTTCATGAATCTGAGTGGCCAGGCTGTTGCCTCGCTGGCTAATTTCTACAAGATTCCTGCTGAATCAATTCTTGTTGCCCACGATGAACTCGATCTGCCCCCCGGTGTTGCCCGCTTTAAGTTAGGCGGAGGTCACGGTGGTCATAACGGTTTGCGCGACATTATCAGCAAAATGGGCAACAACAAAAATTTCTATCGCTTGCGTATTGGCATCGGACATCCGGGCAGCGCAAGCGAAGTCAGTGGTTTCGTCCTGAAAAAAGCCCCGGCTTCCGAGTTTAAAATGACCGAAGCGGCTTGTGACGAAGCTATGCGAGTGCTGGAACAAGCCACCGGTGGTGACTGGCACAAAGCGATGACAACCTTACACACTTTTAAAGCTGAATAACTGACGACAGGATTACTGGCATGGGTTTCAAATGCGGCATCGTTGGCTTGCCAAACGTAGGTAAATCTACCCTTTTCAACGCCCTGACCAAAGCAGGTATCGGCGCTGAAAACTTCCCTTTTTGTACGATCGA
>JAIBCZ010000001.1 GCA_024679645.1 Amphritea sp. | reverse complement strand
ATAAATTATCCCTACCGGATGAAGAGTGGGAATCTTACGTTGAAAGCCCCGGTTTACGTACTTGGGTTGCTTATTATGAAGGGGCTATCGCAGGTTATTTTGAATTAAGTACTAACAACTCAGGAGATACAGAAATAGCTTATTTTGGCTTAGCGCCAAATTTTATCGGTAAAGGTTTCGGTGGTTATTTACTATCTAAAGCAATTTCGAATGCATGGGATATACCTAACACTAAGAGAGTATGGGTACATACCTGTTCATTAGATCATGCTTCGGCACTATCAAACTATAAAGCGAGAGGATTAAAGCTTTATAGGGAAGAAATAGAATAAGGCAGTGCATATACTGCTGACATGGCGTTAACTTAGAAAACATGAAACATATGAACATAGTTCTCTTAACTCACCAACGGGAGGTTTCTAAAAAGACCAATACCGGTTCTTTAGTTGCTGATGTACTGGGAGAAAACGCAAGTGTTATTATCTGGGAAAGAAAAAGCCCAAACCCTGGAATAATAGAAAAAATAGAAAAAGGAACCGTCGCACTGCTTTATCCGACCGATGATAGCCAGATAGTCTCTGCGGAATGTGATTTGGAAAGTTATATTGTCATAGACGGTACCTGGCAAGAAGCACAAAAAATATACAATAAAAGCCCGTATCTAAAAGCACTGCCTAAAGTAAAAATCGAAACATCAACAGAATCAATATACAAGCTAAGACGAAATCAGCGACCAAACTGTTTATGCACAGCTGAAAGCGTCATCGAGTTGCTGAGAGCAAAAGGCTTTGCAGAGATCGCGGATGAATTACAGTTAAAATTAGTAGCGTTTGTCGCTGAAACAGGTAGATAAACTTAGCACCTTCTGTCAGAAGGGCGCAGTAAACTGCGCCAGCTTTGCTGGGTGTTGCAAGAGATCTAAAGTTTAAAGGCTTTGTCAGACAAGTCGCGTAGCGACGTCTAACTACTCGCATCTGAATTTAAATACGCAGCAACGCTGCTATGAAGCCGATCAGACCACCAAAAACACCGCCCCAGACGACCAGCCAACCGAGATGCTCGCGAATCATTCGTTGCACGATCTCTTTCACCAGTTGTGGAGTCAGTTCACTGATCCGTTGTTCTACAATGGTTTCTACTTTGGTTTGCATCTCTTCCATGACGTCGGGGCTTTCCAGTTCATCGCGAAGCATGGCGATGAAGTGCTCATCCCGGGTCATCTGTTCGATGGAGAATTTGATCTTATCCACAAAAGGTTCACGCATAGGCTCCAGCGCCTGAGTGCCGCCGACCATGGCTAACATGCCGCCGAATGATGATTCCTGAATAACATCGATCAGGGAATCAAAAGTCGGTGAAAAGTCTACTTTCTCAATCACCGGTGCAAGGTGTAAGTCTGGTTGTTTACCATTTTCAGCACTCAAAAAACGTTCGATATTTTCCTTAGTGAAGAACTGCTCCATCATCAGGGCTTTAATGCCGAGTTTGAAATCTTCAAATCGCGCCGGTATTACGCCAGAGCCGTAAAGTCCGGGGACTTTCTCAAATAACATATACACAGCTAACCAATTAGTCAGCGCGCCTGACAGAGCAAATAAGCCGATGGTGAGTACGATGTCATTATTTACGAAAATACCAGTGATCACTGCGATTAGCGCCACCAGATTTGTCAGTAGACTTTTGTTCATGAAAAAGGGTCTCAATGTATACTTTGCCGCATCATATAAGGGCTGGATATAGTTTTAAAGCTATTCTGTGAAAACAGTATGACAGCAGGTTAAACGTTATCCTTCCGGTGATTTGTTATACAGTGCTTGATCGTGTCTTACCTATGGTCATTCAGGTCGACTAACAATTGTAAGGCTGAACGGTGGTGCTATGTTCCCTGAGAGTGATGGCTTTATATCAGCTTCGCTGAGCGTTTGTGATGCTGTATCTTTGAGTTAACCCTGGCAACGACCATCATAGCCGAAAGCGGGTGTTATAAAGGGCTTCAGAACGATATCCTGATAATTATGATGAAACCCTGTTTCGTCCATTTATTTTTGCGATGTATAGCTGCTTGTCTGCGCGTTGATATAAATCTTCTATGGATCTGTTTTCAGAATTCAGTGCTGATAATCCGATGCTAATCGTTACATTAATTTGGTCGTTGTTATAATAGAAAGTCTTGTTTTCGATAATTTTTCTGATTTTATCAGCAATGTTTTCTGCGCTATAAATGGATGTGTTGTTGAGTAATATTGTAAATTCTTCACCGCCAATTCTTGCAAAAATATCGCTTGAGCGCATTGATTTCTGAATCTCTTTTACGAGATTGGTTAATATAAAGTCACCAGTGAGGTGGCCGTAGTTATCATTAATTTTTTTAAAATAGTCGATATCAATCATTAGGAGTGATACGTCATGTTTCTCAGCCAAAGCGGTTTCGATGGCGGCTTCTGAAACTTTAAAGAAATAACGTCTGTTATATATATTGGTCAAATTATCAATAGTCGATAATCTGTGTAATTCATCTATGCTGCTTTCTAAGTCGTAATGAGCTTCGATGTTTGATAACCGGCTATTATAAATCGCTTTTGACAGCAAAATGGTGGCAGGTATATAAATTATGGTAAGGACGACCAGGGAGATATGCTGGTGATCGCCATAGTAGATGAGGACTATGACTTGCGGAGTGATCATTAAGAAGAAAAAGACTAAGTACGCTTTATAGAGCGATGACATGGATAATGCTGCAGCGGTTATGATACCTATCACCATAACAAAAATGACCAGTTCGAATGGTTGCGGCGCATAAATAATGGCTATGACAGACGATGCTGTCCACATAGTGGCCTGAAAAATATTAGATAATATAAATGCTACTTCGTTTTGTTTGGTTTTTTCAGGGTCATTGTTTTCTATGCTTTTTTTGAAGTTCTTTGCATTATGAAAACGATATAGAGCCAGAAGTATCTGAAGTGAAAACCAAGTAAATAGAATATAAAAGGGGGCGAATCTATAAAAAATCCAAATGTAAGCCGAAGAGACTATTAGCATCGCAATCATAGCTCTTGGCGTTTGATCGACTAATATTTCGACAAGTTTTGGATGAGTGGCTGTCATGTTGCTTCCTGAGAATAGTGTGATTAAGAGCCGGTTTTATTTTTATAGAGTTACGGTGTCTTCCTGTCTGTAAGTTTTTAATGCCGAATAGCTCTGACGTATGAACTGATCGTCAGCATATGCCAGTGTCGGGATAGACAGAAAGAACGGACTTTCTGGGTGGTTGAAGTAGCGTTGTATCTTAATATTCCTGCACATACATTTTTCATGACTTTAAGATATCGGAGATTTAAAGCCGCGCAGAGTATGCTAAGCGGGAATGACAGTAGGGAGCTAAAGCCTGTAAGCTGGGGGAGAAAGTTGCTATTTTGATGAGTATAAAAATACATTATTCTTGAACGCTCGCTAATGGATATTATCTTCGTTCTTATATGTAATCCATTACCGTAGTCGCATCAGAGGTTTTTCTTCTCCGTTAATAAGTATTTTATAATCTGGGAAAAAAAATATATATAAATTTTTCATAACTTTTTGATTTGCGTAAGCTTTTGTATGATTCGGCTTGAGTATCTGAGTGTTAAAGCGAGGGGGGGCAGGGTGGTTTTTGAGTAAGTAAAGCGATGTTGTTACCTTGGGCTTCGGCCAAGCGGCGCAGTTGCGTTCACGCCACTGGCCGCTTTAACGCTAAGGCGAGTCGTTATTTTAATAAGAACCCTTTCTCCTGCAGAAACTTCAACATATGCGGCCGTGCTTCTTTTACCAGCATACCGGACATCTGTTCGCTCCAGGTCATCTCTTTATTGCCGCCGGTGCGGGTACGATAGTATTCGCTGACGGACTTATCGTACTCGGCGATGGTTGCCTGATCGTTGCTGTCGTTATAGCTGTCTTGTTTAAGCACAACATCGACTGGCAGGCGGGGTTTTACTTCCGGATTCTGGTCAGGATAGCCCAGGCAGAGACCAAATACCGGGTAGACCAGTTCAGGTAGATCCAGCAGTTCTGATACCCGGGCGATCTGATTACGGATACCGCCGATATAGACAATGCCTAGTCCAATGGATTCAGCGGCGATTGTCAGGTTCTGTGCGAACAGGCCGACATCGACGGTGGCGGTAATAAACTGCTCAGTAAAGCCTGAGTTTATCGCTGCATCATTCATCTCGCAGGCCAGCTTGTTGCGTTGCATATCGGCGCATAACACCAGGAAAACAGGAGCCTCACCGACATAGGCCTGGCCGCCAGAGCACTCAACCAGCTGGTCACGTTTCGCCTGGTCATTCACCTGAACCACGGTGCATGCCTGGATGAAGCTTGAGGTTGCCGCTGATTGACCCGCCTGAACCAGGGTGTTGATAGTGTCCTGAGGGATTGGTTGGTCGGTAAACTTACGGATTGAACGGTGGCTGTTAAGCAGGTCTATAACGGCGTTCATCAATTATTCCATCTCTGTAGCTGCGGTGTGGGTCCATCGGAAGGTGAGGTTGACTCGTCCCGCGGATGGCCGACTGGTTTTGGGCACACTGTGGTGCCAGTAATGTTGTAACTGACCTGACATTATCAGCAGGGAGCCGCTATTGAGCAAGTATTCCAGTGGGGAAACTGTTTTATCAAACCGGTGACGTAATAGAAAGCGGCGTGGCTGCCCCAGGCTCAGCGAGGCGATAACCGGATTATTACCGAGTTCTGGCTCATCGTCACTGTGCCAGCCCATACTGTCCTGGCCATGGCGATAGTAGTTGATCAGCACTGAATTGAAACGGTGCCCGCTGAATACCTCGATCTGTTGCTGTATCGTTTTAATTAACGGATGCCAGGGGGCGCTTTCCAGATTCAGCCCCGAGTAACGGTAGCGTATGCCCGGATCCCCCTGAAAGCATTGGAGGCGGGGGATGCTTACGGTCTTGCCGAACATCTTTATCTGATCCTGGCGCCAGTTGAGTTGCTGCACCAGTGTCTGATAAAGACGATCCGCATTTTCCTGATTCAAAAAGTGCGGATCCAGGTGCAGCTTTCCCTGAGGGAGCGTCGTTCTGGTCATTACTTCAGGAGTTTTTGGGTCGCTACTGCGATGGCCGGGGCTATTTCGATCACACTACTGGGGTGAACAATACAGCGGCTGGTGGCTACATTAGCAATCGCTTCCAGCTGTTTATATGCATCACCGGCAAAGATACCATGTACAGCGATACAGGTGGCTTTTGGCATGCCGGCTTCTTTCAGATGGATGACAGTTTCCATCATGGTGCGTCCACTGGAAATAATGTCATCGACTAATACCGGTGTATGGTTGAGCCAGCGTTCAACCTCCGGCAAGGTAACTTCTACGTCGTAGTCGCCTAGTCGGGTTTTGTTGAGAACCTGAAAAGGGGCATCAGCCAGCTTGGCAACTTCTGAAACCCACTGTTCGCTTTCACTGTCGGGACCAATTAATAACGGGTTTTTAATATGCTCTTTGATCCAGTCGGCTATTAACGGAGCGGCATGGACGACTTTCGAAGGAATGTTGTAGATCTCATCGAGGGTTTTATAGCGGTGCAGGTGAGGGTCTACAGTGACCAAAAAATCCAGGTGTTCAGAAATTAGTTTGGCAAAAGGACGTGAACTAACCGACTCGCCGTCATGAAATTGTTTATCCTGACGCATATAAGCCAGATAGGGGGTGACAAGGCCGATTTTGCGCGCGCCCATCTCCCTCAGGGTGGTAGCGAGCAGCAGCAACCGGAGAATCTTGTTATCGGGTTGATAAAGGTTACACAGAATCACGACATTGCGGTCTTTACATTCGGTAATAACCCGAAGGTAAGTCTCCTGGTCTGGAAAACGGCGCAATTCCAGTTCGCCTCTGTGTGCGTCGAGTTCATCACACAGCTGAGCTTCCAGCACAGGATCAGATTCCAGGTTGATCAGGATGGTTTTCATGTGTCAGATTCCTCGGTGGTCAGGCAGATGATATCCGGGTGGCTTTCGAGAAAGTCGACCGCATAGTTGAGCTCGCCAGAGCTTTCAGCGTGAATAGTTAGTAACGGGTCTTGAGGGTGAACCAGCTGGCCAAGCTTGGCATGAATTTCGACGCCGGCAGTAAGGTCAATCGGCGCGCCCGCCAGTTTCGCTACCTGGGCCAGAAGTCGGTTGTCGATCGACTTAACACGACCGGTTTTTTCGGTCATGAGTTTAAACAGGTAAGATGCTTCGCCGGGCTGTTTCATGCCGCCCTGAGCGTTACAGATCGATGCGAATTTTTCCCAGGCCAGCCCCGTCTCCATGATGGTTGTAGCTTTTTCTAAGCCAGATCCGGGTGCTGCTGTACCCGACATTTCCAGCATGGCACCGGCCATGGTGAGGGCTCTCTGTTTCAGGTCCTGTGGAGCATCGGTGTCGTTTTGTAATACCGCCATCACGTCTTTGGCTTCCAGAGTGGGCCCGATACCGTTGCCGACCGGCTGGCTACCATCGGTATAAAGAATCTGAATCTTAATGCCGAGCCGTTCACCTACGGTCATAAAAGAGTGAGCCAGCTTGTCGGCGGCTTCTTGGGAACGTACTTTTGCTGTGGGGCCTACCGGTATATCGATCAATACATGGGTGGCACCAGCGGCGATTTTCTTTGAGAGCACGGAGGCGATCAGTTGGCCTTCGCTATCAATATCCAGTGCTCGTTCAACCTGTATAAGAATATCGTCTGAGGGGCTTAGGCGTACAGAGCCACCCCAGGCGAGACATGCGCCTTCCTGTTTAACGACTTGTTTCATCTGCTCCAGTGTCAGGCTGACATCGGTCATGGTTTCCATGGTGTCAGCCGTGCCGGCGGGGGAGGTTATCGCTCGGGAAGAGGTTTTTGGCATCGTCAGACCGCTGGCGGCGAGAATAGAGACAACGATAGGCGTGGTTCGGTTGCCGGGCAGACCGCCGACACAGTGCTTGTCGATTACCAGAGGTTGTTCCCAGTCAATGCGACTACCGGAGTCGATCATCGCTTGGGTCAGTGCGGTAATCTCAGTGTCGTCTAGCTTGTCATCACCACAGGCGGTAATAAAGGCGGCGATATGAACATCGGCGTAACGCCCGTCGACGATGTCGTTGATGATCTCCTGAAACTGACCTTTATTCAGTGAGTGACCGTAAACTTTAGCACGTACATGGGAGAGTGACTGAACGGGTCTTGGGTGTGAAAGCCAGACGTTATCATCGGTATTGAGGTGTAGTCTGAGCCAGGCAGATTCAGAAAAACCAATCTGACCACGGCGCAGCATCTCTCCGGTAATAATGTTCAGGGTGGCGATAATTTTGTTGTGTTCAGTGTGAACCAGTACCCGTGATAGCGCTGAAAAACCTTCAGAACGGCAGACAGGGCTGTCGGCTCTAAGGTAGATGATAGGTTCCTGACGGGTATCAATACCCAGTCTACGTGCCTGCAGCGTTGTTGCTCGTTCAGGGGTAGAGATCATATCAGCTGTTCTCCCTCTTCAGGCGGTTGCCTGGCTACCATCGCTAATGAGAGTAGTGCTTATGTGTTAGCGCTATCTTTGGTTATAGCAGAGATTGTTGGGGGCTGTATATGATCTGGGTACTTATTCTGGGTCTGCAGAATAAGCAGGTGGCGTGAACCCTGAGAGCTGATAGAATATTGCCTCTTAGTTTACAGACAGATAAAGAAGGACATCATGGAACGCAGATTCAGACTGGTATTGGCTTGCCCTGACCGCTTGGGTATCGTCGCAATGGTAAGTAATTTTATCTCCAGTCATGGTGGCTCTATTGCTGATGCCAACCAGCATTCTGACGGACCAAACGGTTGGTTCTTTATGCGGGTAGAAATTGTCTCCGCGTCGGTGAATTTTAGTCGTGAGCAATTGATCGAGCAGTTCACGCCGATCGCTCAGTCATTCAATATGCAATGGGAAATGACGGATTCATCCCAGCCTAAAAAAGTTGTACTGATGGCGAGTAAAGACTCCCATTGCCTGGCAGACCTGCTTTATCGTTATCATGAAGGTGAACTGGATTGCGAGATCCCTTGTGTGATCTCTAATCATGATGATCTGCGCAGCATGGTTGAGTGGCATGGGATCCCTTATCACCATGTGCCTGTGGATAAAGAGGATAAGCAGCCTCACTTTGATCAAGTGCATCAGTTGATTGTCGAGCATCAGGCCGACACTGTCGTACTGGCACGTTACATGCAGATTTTGCCTAGTAGTGTGTGCGACCTTTATAGCCATAAGATTATTAATATTCATCATAGTTTCTTACCCTCTTTTGCCGGTGCTAAACCCTACCATCAGGCTCATGAGCGAGGCGTTAAGCTGATCGGTGCCACCTGTCACTACGTCACTGAAGAGCTGGATGCAGGACCAATCATTGATCAGGATGTAGTGCGTGTTAGCCACAGAGACCAGCCCGAAGAGATGGTTCGTTTGGGTAAGGATGTGGAAAAAACAGTTTTATCCCGTGGATTGCGATGGCATCTGGAAGACCGGGTATTGGTACATGGGAATAAAACGGTCGTATTTAACTAATAATCCCTTGTAAGCCTAATTGATAGATCCCGGACAGTGTTTTGTATCGCTCTCCTGGGCTAAGATAATACAAAACAGGGCCGCCAGGCCTGCAATCACCCCTGATATCCGGTTGGAGGATACTCAATGCTGCGATCTGTAAAAGCCAGCGATTATATGGCTGAAAAGCTGATAACTTTTACCCCTGAAACCGATCTGTTTGAAGCGATTAATTTATTGCTGCAATACCGTATTACCGGTGCGCCTGTGGTTAGTAAGGAAGGTGAATTGGTAGGGTTATTATCCGAGGCGGATTGTCTTAAAGCAATTCTGACACTGACCTACCATGAGGAAGAGATGGGTGGTCGGGTTGGTGATTACATGTCACCCGAGGTTTACACTATTGCTCATGATGCCGATATTATTTCTGTGGCAGAGGAGTTTATAAATAATGGCAGACGTCGCTTACCGGTCGTAAAAAGTGGTAAACTAATCGGCCAGATCAGTCGCCGGGATGTATTGCGTGCGGTAGAGCGGTTCGCACAAGACGGCTGATCAGCTAGCTTAATAAATGTAAGATGAGGGCCACCTCGTAGATCTGTCGACGTTTCTTTTGAGATGTTTTGATGGCTCCACCGGGTGGCTTTGTCCTCTTTGGTCTTTACGCTTTATATTATGGAATCACTATGAGCTTCCGCTTTCCGGAAAAACCCGTACTGTTTTATCCTTCGCTGGCACGTACGGCAGGCTCCGATGAAGCGATTCTTCTGGCCTTGTATCAGGAGTATATCCAACTGCACGGCCTGCCAGATCCGTCAGGTCATCTCGCTGCTGTGCTTAGCCGGGAAGAGTGGGTATCGCTGGCCAATTTCTGGGATGAAGATCAGCTCGCGATTGTAACCAATAGTCTTGTCTCACAAAATTATATACAGGCTTCTTTTGGGCATGGCGGAGCAATAAAAATTACCCTTATCAGTGAGCACACGGCGGCTGAGTATAAAGGGGTATCTCAAGGGTATACTCAGGATGGAACCCATGTGCCTGAGCATATTGAGCCGGTTGTTGTTCAGGAGCTGCCCGTTGTAGAACAGCCGCCAGAGCGAAGTGAAATCAGTCGCCGGGTACACCAGGCTCAACCTAGAAAGTTAGGACCGGCCCCAACGTTTGGTGGCAGTATTGGCTGGTCTAAAAGCCGTCAAATCACCCCCAGTTGTGAGACTACATCGGAAAATGATTTCGCAACCCGTTTGAATGAGATCGAGAAGAAAAATCAGAAGCTGCATACGATGTTTCTGGGTTGGCGGCCGTCTCAAACATTGTTGGATATGTTGCCCCGTCATAGTATTCCAGCTGATTTTGCCGATAATTTGCTGGATGAGTTCGTGCTTTACTGGTTGGATAAAGACCGTAAAGAGTCCAACTGGGATCAGAAATTCCTTGCTTGGGTCAAGCGGGAATGGGTTAATAAACAGACACGTGACGCGCGTAAAAAACGGGCGGACGAAGGTACTAATAAAGGTGTAAGCCATGAAAACGCCCGCCCAGATAATAGGGAAAAGCGCCAGCGGGTTACCGCAGCCATCATGGACATCAAAGACACCGACTGGTGATCCTGATGCCGTAGCTGCGGCAATAACAACCGAAACAAAAACACTGGTGAATATGATTTTTGCCCGCTTTATGGCGATTTATGGGCATAAATTTAAGAGCTGTTTTGAAACGCAGGATGAGATCCGTATCGCTAAGCGTGAATGGGCGCTGAGTATTCAGGGGTATGGTGAAGCGGAAATGGTGTCAGCGATTAATCGTTGTAAAGAAACTCTGGCGTGGATGCCAACCATCTCCGAGTTTTTGACCATTCTTAATGAACAAAGTGGTGATTTTGGGCTTCCTCCTGCGAGAATTGCTTATGAGGAGGTCTGCCGCTATGCCGACCATCCGACAGAGCATGACTGGACTCATTTAGCGCTTTATCATGCAGGCAAAGCTACCGGCTGGTTCCGTCTGCGCAGTGAGAGTGAAGATCGAATTTTCCCGGATTTCCGTTATAACTATCAGGTTATCTGCCGCCGGGTAAGGGCTGGAGAAGATCTGTCTGTAGAAGTTCCCGTGGCGTTGGAGGATAAGAGTGATAACACGCTGGTGGAATTTATTCAGAATTGGGGTGAAGAGCAGAATCTGAGTCCTGAACAAGCCAGTACATTACTGTTTTATCTGACAAAGCCAGCTGGAACTGAGATTCGTGAACGATTTCGTCAGGCCAGTCAGCAGCGGGCTGAAAGTTGGGGCTTGAGTGTTAAGCTTCCGGATGATTATCAGGTATAAAAAAGCCCCGGATTCGGGGCTTTTTTTATACGTCTAAGCGTAGTCCCTGTTAGAGAAAGCCATCACCGAACATTCCGCCAATGGCTTTACTTAACGCATCGCTTCGGTCAGGAGACCTGAACTGCTGAAGTGTTAGTGCTCTCAGAGTCGGGATAAACATCAGATCTGCCATGACCCGGTTAAAACATTCCTGGCCTGTTTGATTGATGGCCAGCTTTTCTAAAAACAGTTTAAGTAGTACAGGGTACTGCAAACTTGCCCAGCAGCGGCTGGCAAGCGCGGCGATCACTTCCGCCTCGGTGCCATAAGTGCTGTTAAGTACAGCGGTCAGGGCAGTAATCTTCTCATCAGTTTCAGGACACTGGGAGATCGCCCGGAGTAACGCGCCGATTTGATTCGCAGAGACCTTTTCTTCAGCTACGACGGTGTTCAGTTTCTGTAGTATTGACTGCCCGAGTGCTGCTCCCGGCTGGATATGTTCAAGAAAGGTTGATACCGCTTCCAGTGGTGTGTCGGGAAGCTGGTTAAATATTGCGGCGAGTTTTACTTCGTTGCCTGTTTTTCCGGTATCTTCCTGGCAGCGAATAACATAGTCCGCTATCCCCTGATACCCCAGAGTGCTCCAATCGTTTAGATCAGATTCCCCCTGAAAATAGTGGCAGGCCGTATCATAAAAGCTCGAGGCGGGTTGGCGGGTAGTCAGTGTAGCGGTGGCATGAAACGCGGCCATCTTTTCCTGATCAGGGGTAAAGGAAAACGGATTATCCTTCAATGCATCACGGTACTCTGTTGCATCGGCGGGCTGGTCCAGCGGGCCTTTACCCATGCTGTTACTTAGATTTTGCAGCAGGCGGTTGAGAAAATCATCCCGTGCAGCCTGTACCAGAAAGCCCTGCTCATCCAATGGCAGTTTGAGAAACCAGACGACGTTCTCATTCGCCTGTTTGGGATTCCACATCAGCACTGCGATCCAGGCCTGGTGCAGGAAGGGTTTTTGATAGGGTACCTGGCCCACCTCCATCTGACGAAAACTGTCGGGTGAGAGCTTGCTGATGCAACGGCCCATATCAAAGATACGAAATTGTGCTTCAGTTTGTCGGATAAAATCGGTCAGTGTTTCAAAGTGTGCCATGGGAGTGCCTGATAGGAAAAAACTGGCGCTATTTTAACAGTGGAGTCACTGCAGATACAGTAGCTACTTTAGGTTAGTAAATGAGTCCTGTCATCTGCAGAGCGAAGTCGTAAGTCTGTGATATCGGTCTGTCCTGTTTGCAAGTGATATTTGTTTATAATCAGGGCTTTTAACACCCAAATTGGTACTGAAATTGCTGTAGCTTTAGAGCTATTTTTTATATGATTATCTTATCAGTAAAAATTAATATTCTGCTGTTTGTGGTGCGTGCTTATACAGGCTTTAAACAAGCAAAGTATCGTGACAGCAGAAACGATCTATCGGTTAAAGGGAGCTCTTTTTGAGTAACGTTTTTGTCGCCCTGGGGCGTTCAATGGCAGGGAGTTTGAGAGACCTTTTGCCAATAGTGGTTGTCATTGGTTTCTTTCAGGTTGTAGTGCTGCAGCAGTCGGTTCCCGATCTTTTTGGATTGTTAACCGGTTTACTCTGCGTTGTGGCGGGTCTTACCTTCTTTATTTATGGTCTCGAGATGGGCCTGTTTCCTATTGGCGAAGTGCTGGCCCACTCGTTTGCCCGTAAAGGTAGTCTGTTCTGGCTGCTTGTTTTCTCCTTTTCTTTGGGTTTTGGTACGACGGTGGCAGAACCTGCGTTGATTGCCGTAGCGGCTGAGGCCGCCAGTGTTGCTGCTGAAGGTGGAATGATCGACGCGACTGAGCAGGCGATGAAAAGTTATGCCTCCGGATTGCGCTATACCGTAGCGGTGTCGGTAGGCTTAGCTATTGTGATCGGTGTGATTCGAATTCTTAAAGGCTGGCCGATCCATTATATGATCGCGATTGGTTATGTTCTGGTTGTTGTGATGACCGGCTTCGCGCCGCAGGAAATCATCGGTATCGCATATGATTCCGGTGGTGTTACTACGTCAACAATTACGGTGCCGCTGGTAACAGCCCTGGGCGTTGGTTTGGCATCCTCCATTGAAGGGCGTAATCCGATGATAGATGGCTTCGGTTTAATCGCGTTTGCCTCTCTGACGCCGATGATCTTTGTAATGGCCTATGGGATGGTGATCTGATGGAAACATTGTCACAGCTGTTCACGATTTTGTTGTCCACGATCAAAGATGTAATTCCTATAGTCGTTATTATCTTTGGCTTTCAGCTATTGGTGATTCGGCGGCCGATTCCGCACCTTAAAAAAGTATTGTTTGGTTTCGCTTATGTCATTGTTGGCCTTGCACTATTTTTACTGGGGCTGGAAAAAGCATTGTTCCCCGTCGGTCGATTGATGGCGCAACAGTTAACAGACCCTGAGTTTATCCGAGGCAGTATGTCAGCCGTCGGAGAAGTGTTGCACTGGTCGGACTATTATTGGGTTTATATTTTTGCGTTTGCTATTGGTGCCAGTACCACTATTGCAGAACCCTCTTTGATCGCTGTGGCGATTAAAGCGAATGAGGTGTCTGGTGGTGCTATCGGTGTATGGGGTTTGCGTCTTGCGGTGGCACTGGGTGTTGCTGTGGGTATTAGTCTGGGAACATTTCGGATTGTCACCGGTTATCCCATTCACTGGTTTATTATCACCGGTTATATTTTTGTGGTGATACAAACCTTTTTTGCTCCTAAGCTTATTGTGCCCCTGGCTTATGATTCAGGTGGTGTAACGACGTCGACGGTGACGGTCCCGTTGGTGGCTGCACTGGGACTGGGCTTAGCGAGTACAGTGCCAGGGCGAAGTGCATTAATCGATGGTTTTGGTTTGATCGCTTTCGCCAGCCTGTTTCCGATGATTACGGTAATGGGCTACGCACAGATTACGGAAATGGTTGCTGCTCGTGCTAAGCGCAAGCAGAAACATGAAGAGATGGTTAATGAGGAATAGGACAGGAATATGCACTTCAAGCTGTTAGTCGTGTTTGTTGAAGATTCCAAAACCGATAAGGTGATGAAGGCTGCTCGGGAAGCGGGTGCTACCGGTGCTACCGTCATCAACAATGCCCGGGGTGAAGGGGTTACTAAGAACAAAACGTTTTTTGGTTTGTCGTTGGAAAGCCAGCGGGATGTATTGCTGTTCATTGTTGAAGAGCACTTGAGCCGGAAAATTCTGGAAACAATTTCTATTGTGGCCGACTTTGATGAAAAACCTGGGCAGGGCATCGCTATTCAGCTTGATGTCGAAGATGCTGTAGGGGTTGCCCATCAGATAGAAACCCTGACAAATTTAGTCGAGGACGAGTTATGAGTGAGCGTAAAGTGGTTCGGGTCAAAGATGTAATGGCGCAGGATTACGCGATGGTTGATGGCCGTCTTACCATTAAAGATGCAATCCGTATCTATAAAGAACAGAAGGTATCGGCGTTACTGGTTAATAAACGCCATGATAATGATGAGTACGGTATCTTATTGCTGTCGGACATTGCTAAAAAAGTACTGGCGCAAGATAAGGCGCCTGAGCGCATGAACGTCTATGAGATCATGACCAAGCCGGTTATCGGTGTCGATCCTGAAATGGATGTGCGTTACTGTGCGCGCCTGTTTGATAACTTTGGTTTGGCTATAGTACCAGTGTTTGATAAGGGTGAAGTGCGTGGAGTGGTTGGTTATAACCAGATCGTTCTGGACGGCTTGCTGACCGGGTAAACGCTCTTGCTGTATGACAATGTTAGTGTGACTTACTGAGAAGCTGGTCGAGTGCTGTAAAGCATTCGATCAGTTTTTCGCTTTTAATCTTCGCGTTCTGAATGACTTCTTCTGCCATGGGGGTGATGTTACTCCCCTGTGGTAGCCTCTGTTTCAGGTTAATCATCTGTTTGAAGCGTGGCAGCATCAGCCATTGCACCCATTCCCAGAAATTCAGTGTATCAATGCAAAAAGGCTGAGTGCTTAGCAGAGCTGCTGCCGAAGGTGGTGTTGCGGACCAGAGTGACCAGGCCCGCATCTCGGCTTCTAATTGTAATAAAAGCTGGTTCAGCTCTGCATGTTGGTCCATTAAGGCTTGCGGGCCTGCTTCAGGGTATCCGCAATCATGAATGCCAGTTCCAGAGCCTGGTCGCCATTCAGGCGAGGATCGCAGTGGGTGTGGTAGCGATCGCCGAGTCCCTCTTCAGTGATCTGGTATGCCCCACCGACGCATTCGGTCACGTTCTGGCCGGTCATCTCAAAATGTACGCCGCCGGCGTAAGTGCCTTCCGCCCGGTGAACTTCAAAGAAACCTTTCATCTCTTTCAGGATGCTGTCGACGCTGCGGGTTTTATAACCGCTGCTGGCTTTGATTGTATTGCCGTGCATCGGGTCAGAACTCCATACCACATTACGGCCTTCCTCTTTGACCCGGCGAGCAAGGGGGGGCAGCATCTCAGTGATCGAGTCTGCTCCCATCCGGCTGATCAGCGTTAGCCGACCCGGCATGTTGGAAGGGTTAAGGGTGTCAATGAGTTGAATCAGTTCGTCCGGATTCATGCTCGGACCGACTTTCACCCCAATAGGGTTCTCAACACCGCGCAGGAATTCGATATGCGCACCATCCAGTTGACGGGTGCGGTCACCGATCCAGAGCATATGTGCAGAACAATCGTACCAGCGACTTGTCAGGCTATCCTGACGGGTCAGCGCTTGCTCATAGTTCAGCAGAAGCGCTTCGTGAGAGGTATAAACCGAGGTTTCTTTCAGCTGGGGTACATTACTGCTGCGGATGCCGCAGGCTTCCATAAACGCCAAAGTATCATCGATCTGGTCGGCCAGGTGCTGATACTTTTCGCCCTGAGGACTCTTCTTAATGAAACCCTGATTCCACTGGTGAACTTTATGCAGGTCAGCAAAGCCGCCCTGAGCAAAGGCGCGCATCAGATTCAGCGTTGATGTGGATTGGTTGTAAGCTTTAATCAGGCGGTATGGATCAGGCTGACGGGCTGCTGCATCAAAAGCGATATCGTTGATGATATCACCGCGGTAGCTTGGTAGTTCTATCCCATTAACGGTTTCGGTGCCTGCCGAACGAGGTTTTGCGTACTGGCCAGCGATACGGGCCACTTTAACGACCGGACAGCTACCGGCGAACGTCATTACGACGGCCATTTGTAGCATGACCTGGAAAGTATCCCGAATATTTGTCGCACTGAATTCAGCAAAGCTTTCAGCACAGTCACCACCTTGAAGCAGAAAGGCATCTCCAGCCGCAACATCGGCTAACTGCTTGTGCAGTGAGCGCACCTCGCCCGCAAAAACCAACGGGGGGAGTTGGGATAGTTCGTTCTCTACCTGTTGAACTGCAGCTGAATCCTGGTATTCAGGTTGCTGCAGAATAGGTTTGCTTTTCCAGCTGTCAGGTGACCAAGTGTCCATCAGTAAAGTACCGCTATAAAAGTAAAAATTCAGAGGCAGTAGTGTAGCTCTGATCCTCTTTTCAGGTAAGGGTTGAAGGGTAAAAAAGCACACTTTTCCCGGGGTAATGGATGCTAAGTGCAGATTATTGGACTGTTGCTGATAGATCAGTAGTATGTCATCCCGATAGTTGTAGTTGTTTCGAATAATTGGTTTGAAGGTATTGAGGAGTTTTATGTCTGAGCAAGATAAGCAGAATGGTTTAAAGGTTCGCACTGAAGTAATGGGCGAAGCCTTTGTTCAGAAGGCGATTGACAATACGACAGAGCTGACGCAGCCGGTTCAGGACTGGATTAATGAACACGCCTGGGGAAGTACCTGGCAGCGTGAAGGTTTGCCGCGGAGTACGCGCTCGCTGGTGACAATTGCTATGCTTGCTGCACTCAAAGCACCGGCTGAGCTTAAGGGTCATGTCAGGGGGGCGTTGAATAACGGCTGTACTGTAGAAGAGATTCAGGAAGTACTACTGCACTCAATTGTTTATTGTGGAGCGCCTGCTGCCCAGGAAGCGTTTCGTGCCGCTAAAGAGGTGCTGGATGAGTGGGAAGGCTAGTTTTCACTTGATGCATGGATTGCCGGTCTGAGCTGTTCGATCAGGTGATTAGGAAATTGCCGGTAATCAGGGTAGGGCGTTAAAATGATGTTGCCCTGTCGTAACAGTCGACTACTCTCTTCCAGGGGCGAAAACTGCTCCGGATTCAGCCCCAGACGGCTCCAGTTAGCCTTGCCTGCGACGATATGTAGTTGCTTGCCAGGTAATAGCTGATTGCTAAAAATGATTGCTTCGTGTTGTTTTAATAACTGATGATCACGATAGGTGCGCCAGTCTGTATCCGGACTTTGTAGTTTGGCCAGAATGATCAGAATTTTGCGCCAGTGATTGCCATTCAGCTCGCACAGAGTGTCATAATTCAGCAGGTTGTTTGCATCAACGACGGGTGGCGTCGGTAGGTAAAGCAGGGTAGTTGCCTGTTCGATATTACCCAGTTGGTTCATCAGGCGGATTTGATACCGCTGAGATTGCGGAAGGTGATCTCTTTAGCGGTATTCAGGAAGTCGACCATAAAATCAGCATCTTTCTGGTCTTCTCGAATAGCCGCGTAAAGGGTGCACCATACCCCTTTATCGCCTAGTGGGCGTGAGGTGATGTAATCCTGCTCAATATACTGGTGAATCGCCCAGTTAGGCATGGCCGATACCCCACGACCGCTGGCAACCAGTTGCATAATCATGACTGTTAGTTCTGATGTCCGTACTTCCCCCGGATCAATATCGGCCGGGTCGAGGAAGTGCTTAAACACGTCCAGTCGTTGCGGATCGACAGGGTAGGTGATCAGTGTCTGCTGCTCGAGGTCTTGCGGCTGAATTACTTTTCGGGCAACCAGTTGGTGTTGCTTGCTCAGCGCCAGGACTGATTCGTAAGAGAACAGTGGAATATAGGTGATGCCGTTGCGTGGTTCCGGATCTGCAGTGATGACCAGATCGATATCACCCCGTGCCAGTGCAGGCAGCGGTTGAAAACTGAAACCGGTGGTCAGATCCATCTCCACTTCGGGCCAGTTTTGGCGGAAATGGTCGATGGTTGGCATGAGCCAGTCGAAGCAGCTATGACACTCAATACAGATATTTAACCGACCGGCTTCACCACCGGCCAGGCGGGCGATATCCCGTTCAGCATTACGAATCATCGGTAATACATCATCAGCCAGGGTCAGTATTCGCTGACCTGCGCTGGTGAAGCAGATGGGCTTGGTTTTGCGGATAAACAGGGAGCAATCGAGGCGGTCTTCAAGATCTTTGATCTGGTGAGACAGTGCAGATTGGGTCAGATGGATGCGTTCGGCAGCTTCTACCAGACTGCCTGAATCTCTCAGTGCAGAAAGTGTTTTAAGATGTCGAAGTTCGATCATGCCGTCATGCCTCAATAAATGTGCGTTTGAAACAGAGTATAGTATGAATTTCACTCATGCGGGATCTTTGAGTGATATAGAGCCTGCTGGGGTGCAGGCTCTATCGGCAATCTGCTCTACTTTACCAGTAGGAATTCGAGCAGCGCTTTTTGTGCATGAAGGCGGTTTTCTGCTTCATCAAATACAACTGAACGTGGGTCGTCCATCATTTCAGCGCTGACTTCTTCGCCGCGATGGGCTGGCAGGCAGTGCATGAAAATAGCGTCTTCATCCGCCTGATCAAGCAGTTGGGTGGTTACCTGGTAACCTGCAAAAGCTTTTTCGCGCTCTTTTTGTTCCTCTTCCTGGCCCATTGAGGCCCAGACATCGGTAACGATAAGGTGACTGCCTTGAACGGCTTCTTCCGGTGTGCGGAAGATAGTTACCCGGTCGCTATTGATTGCTACCAGTTCTGGATCAGGATCAAACCCTTCAGGGCAGGCGATCTGAAGATTAAAGTCAAACTGCCGGGCCGCATTGATGTAGGAATGACACATATTATTGCCATCGCCTATCCAGCTGACGGTTTTGCCTTTGATATCGCCCCGGTGCTCGAGAAAGGTCTGCATATCAGCTAATAGCTGGCACGGATGGTAGTCATCAGTGAGAGCATTGATGACAGGTACTTTTGAATTGGCAGCGAAGGTGATAACGGTCTCATGTTCAAAGGTGCGAATCATGACTGCGTCGCACATGCTTGAAATTACTTTTGCGCTGTCTTCGATGGGCTCGCCACGGCCTAGCTGGGTGTCTCGTGAAGAGAGAAACAGTGCGTGTCCGCCAAATTGAGCCATGCCGGCTTCAAAAGAAACACGCGTGCGGGTAGATGATTTTTCAAAAATCATCGCCAGAACCTGGTTCTTTAAAGGCTCATAAACTTCGCCGCTGTTGCGGATGTTCTTCAATTCAACCGCCCGGCGAATCAGCTTATTGAGCTCATCAGGGGTCAGGTCCAGCAGTGTTAAAAAATGTCGTATTGTCATAGTTCAGTAGACCTGAATGAACAGGCCTTGCTCAAATTCTGTTATTCGTCAGCCATGTAGACTTTGATAATGCGGGACACTGTATTGACCAGTAGTTCCGCTTCGGTATCGCTCATAACCAAAGGTGGAAGCATGCGTACGACTTTGCCGCCACCGGTGACGTTGAGTAGTACGCCTTTAACTTTGGATAGCACCGCTAGTTCGGTACCTGCTTCACTTAGCTCAATCGCAATCATCAGGCCTTTGTTGCGGATCTCTTTAACGTAGGAAGCATCGCCTAATTGAGCACGGAAGCCGTCAGCAATCATATCGCCTAGCTTGCCTGCGCGCTGGTCTAGTTTCTCATTTGTAATGGTGTCAACAACGGCTAATGCAGCAGCGCAGCATAGCGGGTTGCCGCCATAAGTTGAGCCATGGGTGCCCGGTACCAGAACTTCGGTCGCTTTACCCCGGGCCAGACAGGCTCCGATTGGAACGCCGTTACCCAGGCCTTTAGCGGTCGTAACGACATCGGGAAGGATGTTGTTCTGCTGGTATGCAAAGTAGCTTCCGGTACGGCCATTACCTGTCTGAACTTCATCGAGCATTAACAGCATGTCGTTTGCATCGCAAAGCTCGCGTAACTGATTCAGGTAGTCGTCGGCTGGAATGATAACGCCGCCTTCTCCCTGAATAGGCTCAACCAGAATAGCGACTACGTCGGCATTATTGGCGATGATGTTTTTTACCGCAGCAACATCGTTATACGGGGCGCGGACAAAACCGCTGACCAGTGGTTCAAAGCCTGCCTGAGCAGAGCGGTTACCTGTCGCGCTCAGGGTGGCCATGGTGCGGCCGTGAAAAGAACCTTCCATAACAATCGTGGTGGGCTTGTCGATGCCTTTGGCATGTCCGTACCGACGCGCCAGTTTGATGGCGGCTTCGTTAGCTTCAGCGCCGGAGTTACCGAAGAATACGTTATCCATACCGGATATCTTTGTCAGTCGCTCAGCCAGTAGTTCCTGGTTGGGTATGGTATAGAGGTTTGATGTATGTATTAGCTGACTAGCCTGTTCACTGATAGCGGTGGTGACGGCTGGATGGGCGTGGCCCAGGCCGCATACTGCGATACCGCTGAGAGCATCCAGGTATTTGTTGCCGTCTGTATCGAACAGCCAGCAGCCTTCGCCGTGATCAAATGCTACTGAAAGACGCGAGTAAGTATTCATAACGGGCTGTATAGACATCATTGTCCCTCTATGTAACGCAAAACGGCAGCTTTTTTGAGGCTGCCGAACGGAAAACCAGCCATTCTATGTACTTGCCAGACAATAAGCAAGATAGAGAATGTAACTTGAGATTTAGTATAGTTGCCCCCATATAGTTCCAGATACAGTTTTTCTAATCAGTGGATCCTTTAAGACTGAGTATTTATGCTGATTTTTTTTCGGCTATACCTGAGTAAATTAATCAGGTTTATGTTAGAATTTTGCCACAAAAATTGATGAATGCCGGACTTCTGGCGACCAGTTAAAACATAGGTAGGTTTATGAGCGTTGTAGATACTATTAAAGAGCAGATTGAATCCAACGATATCCTCTTGTACATGAAGGGTACTCCCCGTTTTCCTCAGTGCGGCTTCTCTTCCCGCGCGTCTGAAGCAATTATGTCTTGCGGGGCTCGCTTCGCGTTTGTAAATATACTGGAAAGTCCGGAGATCCGTGCGGAACTTCCTAAATATGCCAACTGGCCTACTTTTCCACAGCTGTGGATTAAAGGTGAATTGATTGGTGGCTGCGATATTATTGCTGAGATGGCGGCAAACGGAGAGCTCAAAGAGCTGATCGATACCGTCGTCGTTGAGGATGATGCTGCCGCTGAATGATAGTGGCAGGTCATAGGTATTGTTTATCAGTTGTATAGTTGTCTTTTATTAGTGTTATAAAGTCTCTGCAACTAAGATATCTGTAGAATTTATGGCATGTTGATTGAGTAATATTTTTGCTTATTCATTTAGCGTTTAACGTTTTACTTAAATGGAGATAGAAAATGGGCGTATTAGTAGGTAAGCAGGCTCCGGATTTTACTGCTGCAGCGGTACTGGGTAACGGTGACATCGTTGATTCATTGACTCTGTCAGAAGCGATTAAAGGTAAGAAGGCTGTTGTATTCTTCTACCCACTGGATTTCACCTTTGTTTGTCCGTCTGAGCTGCTGGCTTTTGATCACCGCATTGAAGAGTTCAAAAAGCGTAACGTTGAAGTGATCGGTGTTTCTATCGATTCTCACTTCTCTCACAACGCTTGGCGTAATACCCCTGTTGATCAGGGCGGTATTGGTCCGGTTAATTACACGCTGGTTGCTGATATGACTCACAGCATCTGCCAGGCTTATGATGTTGAATCTGAAGGCGGTATGGCTTTCCGTGGATCATTCCTGATTGATGAAGATGGTCTGGTTCGTCACCAGGTAGTTAACGATCTGCCACTGGGCCGTAACGTTGACGAAATGTTGCGTATGGTTGATGCGCTTGCATTCCACCAGGCTAACGGCGAAGTTTGCCCAGCTGGCTGGACTGAAGGTGATAAAGGTATGGATGCGTCACCTGCTGGCGTAGCTGCGTACCTGAGCGAGAATGCTGACTCTTTGTAAGATTGAAGAGTAGTTGTTAGATAAAAAAAACGCGCCATCGGCGCGTTTTTTTGTGCAGTAAAGTTTTTGTGCAGTACAGTTAGTAGAGATGCTTTTTCTGGCAAGCGATGCAATCTCGTTTGACCACTAACAAGTCGTATAGCGACGTTCTGATTATATTATTCGTATCGATCTTCCATCATTTGCCAGCCGCCCAGGTCTTTCCAGCGGTTTACGATCATGCAGAAAAGTTCAGCGGTTTTCATCGTGTCGTACAAGGCGGAATGGGCCTGGTTGCCATCAAAATCGATGTCGGCCAGATCGCAAGATTTTGCCAATACCGTATGGCCTACAGCCAAGCCTGCCAATGTGGCAGTATCAAAGGTAGAAAAGGGGTGGAACGGGTTGCGCTTGATATCGCAGCGTTCAGATGCAGCGGTGACGAAACCGTGATCAAAAGAGGCGTTGTGACCGACTAAAATAGCGCGTTTGCAGCTGTGTGCCTTGACCGCCTTTCGAATAGGTTTGAATATTTTTTCCATCGCTTCTGCTTCAGGAATGGCTCCGCGAAGTGGGTTGTACGGATCGATTCCCGTAAAGTCCAGAGCGGCTTTTTCAAGGTTGGCACCCTCGAATGGCTCGACGTTGAATTCATAGCTTTCATCTATCAGGAGGTTGCCGTCATCATCCATTGTCAGGGTGACAGCTGCAATTTCCAGCAGGGCGTCTGTCTGAGCATTAAATCCGGCGGTCTCCACATCAATGACAACGGGTAGGTAGCCTCGGAAACGGTTAGACATTGGGTGCTGGTACTGTGCGCTTCTGTTCAATGCAGGTCCTTAATGGCCGTTTTAATCGACCAAGATATGTGATTTTGCTGTGCTCAAGTGTAAAGACTTGAGTAGGTTTTAACAAATGCCAAAGCGAGAGTCAGTCAGCTTATTTATAAAGTGTTAAAATCTAAAGCTTGTAGTCTCTGTGCCGATACAGTGCAGGTCTATAGAGTAAGGCTGAAATGCCTGGTTTATTCTCTTAATCTCAGATGGATATCGGTTGTATATGCGCGTTGCCATTTTAGTGTTGCTTTCAATGATTTCCTTGCCAGTATTAGCGGTCGGTTATGCTGCGTCTATCGAGCAATCTAAATGGGAATTGGAAGCCTCTAAATTCAGCTGTCGTTTGTCTCAGGTAATTCCGTTGTTTGGTGAGGGAGAGTTTAATCATGAAGCGGGGGAGACTGTTCGCTTTATTTTGAAACCGATGCAGGGGCATGGTCTGAAAGGCAGCGTGCAGTTGCTGGAGGAGGCATCCCCTTGGCAACCAGGTACAGCGACCCGACAAATTGGTAAGGTGACCTTTGCTGCTAATGGATCGATTGCTGTGCCAACCGGGTATTCCCAGCAGATGTTGGCTAGTTTGTATCGAGGAAGAAAACCTACTTTCCTGGCTCAGAACTGGGCTGAAACCGGCGAGTCTGTTCGTATCGGGCTATCGGCAGCTAATTTTCCTCCTGCCTATGCTGCCTATTCAGACTGTATTACAGAGCTTTTGCCTGTTAACTATCGCCAAATTGCACGTACGGCGGTGCTGTTCCCCTCGGCACAATGGCGGTTGTCTGATTCAACTAAGGCGCGGCTTGATCTGATCGCTATCTATGTTAATAACGATGAGACTGTGAATTCGGTTTATGTTGATGGGCATTCCGATGCTCAGGGACGTCGATTAGCTAACCGGGATCTGTCTAAAAAACGTGCGGAGGTCGTGTCTGCTTATCTTGAAAAGAAAGGTGTGAATCCTGATATGATCACCACTCGGTATCATGGCGAGCGCTACCCTGTGGCACAAAAAAATGATCGCGACACCCGTGTTCGGAGTCGTCGTGTGACCATCCGTTTAGACCGGGATTAATTGAGTCGTCTTTTATCCGTCAAGCCTGTATATAACCCTCTGTAACTCTGGCGTAATCATGGTACAATTGCGTCCTTTCTGTTTTTGTGTGTCCGCTAGAGGCTATGTCGCTCTCTACGGGGCTGATTTTGCGTTTGGAGCCTCTCTATATGTCTGATATCAAAAAGGTTGTGCTGGCCTATTCCGGCGGCCTTGATACTTCTGTAATCGTACGTTGGCTACAGGATACTTATAACTGTGAAGTTGTTACTTTTACCGCTGACCTTGGTCAGGGTGAAGAAGTAGAACCAGCCCGTGCGAAAGCTGAAGCGCTGGGTGTTAAAGAGATCTACATCGAAGACTTGCGGGAAGAATTCGTCCGTGACTTCGTTTTCCCAATGTTCCGTGCGAACACTATTTATGAAGGCGAGTACCTGCTAGGTACCTCTATCGCGCGGCCACTGATCGCTAAGCGTCTGATTGAGATTGCTAATGAGACCGGTGCTGATGCGATCTCTCATGGTGCGACGGGTAAAGGTAATGACCAGATTCGTTTTGAGCTGGGTGCTTACGCACTGAAGCCGGGTGTTGCGGTTATCGCTCCTTGGCGTGAATGGGATCTGACTTCCCGTGAAACACTGATGAAGTATTGTGAAGAGCACGACATCCCGGTTGATTTCTCAAATAAAAAGAAGAAATCACCTTACTCTATGGATGCGAACCTTCTGCATATCTCCTACGAAGGCGATATTCTGGAAGATCCATGGGCTGAAGCTGAAGCGGATATGTGGCGCTGGTCAGTATCGCCTGAAGAGGCTCCTGATCAGGCAACCTATATGGATCTGACCTACGAGAAGGGTGATATCGTTGCGATCGATGGTAAGGCGATGAGCCCTGCTACCGTGCTGGAATACCTGAACAAGGTCGGCGGTGAAAACGGTATTGGTCGTTTGGATATTGTTGAAAACCGCTTTGTAGGCATGAAGTCCCGCGGCTGTTATGAAACACCAGGGGGCACCATCATGTTGCGCGCGCATCGTGCAATTGAGTCTATTACTCTGGATCGTGAAGCTGCGCATTTGAAAGATGAGTTGATGCCGCGTTATGCGAAAGTTATCTATAATGGTTTCTGGTGGTCTGAAGAGCGTAAGATGCTTCAACAGATGATTGATGAGTCCCAGCGTTATGTGAATGGTGATGTTCGCCTGAAACTCTACAAAGGCAACGTGATTGTTGTTGGCCGTCGCTCAGACGATACGCTGTTTGATGAAAGCATTGCTACTTTTGAAGATGATGCGGGTTCGTATGATCAGAAAGATGCAGCGGGTTTCATTAAGTTGAATGCACTGCGTATGCGTATCGAAGCGGGTAAGGGACGCGACCTTTCGTAAGACTGTCGTTATTCTCTTTCGAATATAAATACCCCGTTATGTCACCATAACGGGGTTTTTTTATGCCTTATTTTTGCCTGTGTGGCTTTGATAATCGCCTGATTTATATGATACTTTGATATTCAATCCCAACTGTAGAGTTTATGGAAATCAACTACTCAGATAAGAAAGTACTGATTGTTGATAATCGCCTGGAAGATCTTGCTGAACTCAAGATGATCCTGGGGAATATTGGGGTGTCTGACATTCAGGTCGCGTCCTCCGTCAATATGGGATTGGTGTTGTTGCGGGAACTGCCATTTGATCTTTGTTTTGTGGTGTTTGATCAGGGCAAAGACCATAAAAATGGGCTACAACTGATACAAGAAGCAACAGCAGAAGGCGTTCGAAAATTCTCTACCATCTTTACCCTTATTGTTGACCCTGAACAGTCTAAGCTGTTGTTTGGCTCATTGGATAGCTCCCCCGATACCTATATATCAAAGCCTTATGCTGAATCTAAACTGCGCTTTCGCATTGAGAAAATCATGCGAATCAGAGAGGTGTTGCTGCCGCTGGAAGCGCTGATGGATCAGGGCGAATTGCAAGCGGCGCTGGAGATGTGTGACAAAATGGCTCAGGGATACCCCGGGCTGCATATGTATATTCAGCGGCTGCGGGGGATTATTTTACTTGAACTAGGGTTGTATTCTGAAGCTGTTCACCTGTTCGAAACGATCGTCGATCAGCGGGACCAGCCCTGGGCTAGAGTCGGGCTGGGCATGTCCTTGTGCCGTCTGGGCCACTATCTGAGCGCTAGAGATGCGTTGCAACATGTCATAGATGGATCTCATTTTTGTGTTGAGGCTTATACCTGGTTAGCTAGAACATTCAAAGCGCTGGGAGAACGAGGTGAGGCGATTGCGTTACTGCGTAAAGCGATAATGTTGCAATCTACAGTGCCTGAGTTGCAGGGTGCTCTTGGCAGTTTGGCGGGCCAAAATCAAGAATGGAATGTTGCAGTTGAAGCGTATAGTAATGCTATTCGTTATGCTCGTAATAGTTGTTTTCAGTCAGAAGACTATTACTTCAGTCTGGTGGCTGCTTTATTGGCGCGGGAAAACTTCGACCAGAATATAGAAGAAAAAGCGATACGCACCCTTGAAGATGTGGTGCTTGCTTTTCCTGGCGAGCCGATTGTGCAGTTCAAATCCCGGCTATTGGCAGCGCAGGCTTATCGACGCTCAGGCGCTTCTGACAGGGCTAATTTGGCAGCCCGGAATGCATATGACCTTTTTTGTGGTTTGGAACTGACAGAAAAAGCCGAATGGGTTGAGCCGTTCCTTGAAGGAATGGAAGGTACTTCTGCTGAGTCAGATGCACAAACGATGAAGCAGCAGGTTAATCGAGACAGTGCTGCATTGGAGTGGGGGAAATTAAACCTTCAGGGGATGCTGGCTTATCGTAAGAAAGAGTATCGTAAAGCCTTAGGCTTTTTTGTGCGTGCCGATAGTATATTACCAAATAATCCGAGCCTGACGCTTAACCTGGTGCAGACAGCGCTGGAGCAGGCTCGACATCCCGGGCCTGAGCGCCATGAGTTACTGCTGCAGTGTGATAATGCGCTGTATAGTATTAATTATGGCGCTTTGAGTCTGCGGCAGCAGAAACGCTATATGGCTTTATCTGATCGTTGTGCTGAGATGATTCGCACAATGGCACAGCTGGAGCATGAAGCAGACGCCTGAGTGGTTATGCTGGACGAAAACTGGAATCAGAGAGTGTCATCGTCGGTTAGAATGAAATTTTCCATCATGGGTTTGTCCGAACCTTTGTCGTATGCAGAACGCGCCAGCTTTCGAGTCAGCAATTTCTGTTGGGCGGCTTCAGGAAGGTCGGTAAACAGAATGGTGTTTTTGGAAACTAGCAGGTCGATAAGGTCTTCAATAATTCGACTAACATTGATGTCTGATTGTTCCAAAAGCTCTTGCGGATCACAGGCTTCGTTACTGTTGGAGAGGAATATAATTACTTCGGGATCGGTTATGTCGGCTATCGTTGAGTTACCAACTGGATGCGTTGATAGTGATGTAATCTGTCCCTGTTCATTTCTGATTGCGTAGAGCATATGCCTAGTTTCCGCTGATTCTGATTTTTCAAGTCCCAAGTATGGCCGGGGGGAATCTGGCTGGTCAAGTTTAGGTGGCTAGTTTGGGTACTAAAACCTTAGGTTGATCAGAATTTATAGCCTGACAGGCCATTAATTGCATATTAACGAGCGGCTATATAAAATCCCCACCAATACGAGCTTCCGGAAGGGGTGCAGCGCGGGTCATGCTTCTTTGATCGCGGCAGCCCTTTTTTATTGTGTCGAGAGATTATGAAATCCCATAAAATCCAGCAAGCCCCGATTCCAATGCGCACAGTCGGCCCTATTAAGATAAGCGGGCATATTCTTAATGAAAAAATTGCAGTGCCGTTGGCGACTTACGAAACGCCACTCTGGCCCTCTGTCGGTCGGGGAGCTCGGATCTCGGCGCTGACTGAAGAGGGAATTAAAACAACGGTGATCGATGAGCGGATGAGTCGCTCGATTTTACTGGAAGCGGATGATGCTCTGGAAGCACTTAAAGCACTTGAATCGATTAAGTCCAGACAAGCCGATTTGAATGATGTGGTGGCGACCACCAGTCGCTTCGCCAAGTTGGTTGACCTTAATAGTCAGATTGTCGCGAACCTTATCTACCTGCGATTAGAGTTCACTACCGGTGATGCGTCAGGCCATAATATGGTGACTAATGCTGCTGATAAGTTGATTCCCTGGTTATTAAAAGAGTACCCGCAATTGCGGTATTCATCGATCTCGGCCAACTACTGTTCCGATAAAAAGGCGACAGCTGTTAATGGCATTCTGGGGCGAGGTAAATATGTTGTTAGTGAGATCCTGATTCCGCGGGACCTGTGTGAACGTCGTTTAAAAACAACGCCGGAAAAAGTGGTTGATCTGAACATCAAGAAAAACCTGATAGGCACCATGATTGCCGGTGGGTTGCGCAGTGCTAATGCACACTACGCCAACATGCTTCTGGCTTTTTATCTGGCTACAGGGCAAGACGCAGCTAATATTATAGAAGGCTCTCAGGGTATTGTTCATGCTGAAGTGCGTAATGGCGATCTGTATTTTTCATGTACCTTACCCAATCTTATCGTAGGCAGTGTGGGTAATGGTAAAGGGATAGAGTTCGTGGAGCAGAACCTGGCAGCGCTGGGATGTAAAGATGACCGGAAGCCCGGTGAAAATGCCCGTCGCCTGGCTGCTATTTGTGCTGCTACGGTGCTCTGTGGAGAGCTCTCTCTGATGGCCGCTCAAACCAATCCCGGTGAGTTGATGGAATCTCACCTTAAAATGGAACGCTGATGTCTGATCAGACGAATGATCGTAAAATTGAGCATATCCGGGCGATTGAAAACGATCCATTAACCGATCGTGATGGCCGCTATTTTGATCAGATGCGGCTGCGTCATCGGGCGTTGCCGAACCTGGCGTTGGATGATATTGATACTTCGGTCGAGTTTCTGGGTAAAAAACTAAGCTTTCCTCTGCTAATTTCATCGATGACCGGTGGAGATCATGCATTGATTAAAACGATCAATCGTAATCTGGCTGAAGCGGCTGAACGAACCGGTGTTGCTCTGGCAGTTGGCTCCCAGCGAGTCATGTTTACCCAGTCGTCGGCCCGTGAGAGTTTCGAGTTACGACAGTATGCGCCTAATACTGTGTTGTTGGGGAATATCGGTGCGGTACAGCTGAATTATGGCTTTTCTCTGCAGCAATGTCAGGAGGCTGTTGATCTGTTAGGAGCTGACGGACTGTACCTGCATCTCAATCCTTTACAGGAAGCGGTGCAGCCGGAAGGCGATACTGATTTCTCGGGTCTTGAGGCAAAGATCAAAGCGGTCTCAACCGGGTTAAACGTGCCGGTATTACTGAAAGAGGTGGGGGCCGGGCTTTCTCCTGAAGATATTGAGAGCGGTATTGCAGCCGGTATTAAGTGGTTTGACCTGGCCGGTTGTGGCGGTACCTCATGGAGTCGAATAGAGCATCATCGTAGCGAAGATAGCAGCGATGACCTGGGGCTTTGTTTCCAGGATTGGGGAATCTCGACCCCGCAGGCGCTAAAACTGGCTCAACCCTATCAAAATAGTGCAGGTTTCATTGCCAGTGGTGGTCTCAGGGATGGGATTGATATGGTTAAATCTGTTATACTCGGCGCCTCGCTCTGCGGCATGGCCGCACCCTTCCTGAAACCGGCGATGGATTCGGCGGATTCAGTGGTTAAGGAAATAGAGCAGCGCCGGCGTGAATTCACCACAGCGATGTTTTTGCTGGGCATGCCGGATGTGAATAGTTTATTTATGAATCGGGCTCTCATTCTGGGCGAGCGTTGAGGATTTTAAGTACGTATGTCCGTCGGTATTGATGAAATCAGTTTTTACACCTCTAATTACTTTTTGGATCTGAAGAACCTGGCTACAGTTCAGGAAATTGATGCTGAAAAGTATTATCAGGGTATAGGCCAAGAAAAAATGGGCATGCCTGCCCCGGATGAAGATGTAGTGACTATGGCTGCAAATGCTGCCCTGCCTCTGATAGAGCGGGTTGGTACTGATGCTATTAGCACGGTGATGTTTGCGACGGAGACGGGTATTGACCAGTCAAAGTCTGCAGGTGTCTATGTTCACCGTTTATTAGGACTCACTCCGAATTGTCGGGTCGTTGAGCTTAAGCAGGCCTGTTATAGTGCAACCGCTGCGATTCAGATGGGCTGTGCCCTGGTCGCTCGCCAGCCGGATCAGAAAGTGCTGGTGATTGCGTCTGATGTGGCTCGTTATGATCTGGGAACCTCCGGCGAGGCAACCCAGGGCTGCGGCGCAGTTGCGATGTTGATTACGGCGAACCCTCGCCTGGTCGAGCTGGATCCTGAAGTCGGTAATCACACCGAAGACGTGATGGACTTCTGGCGCCCTAATTACCGTTCAACCGCACTGGTTGACGGTAAGTACTCTACTAAAATTTATTTGAAATCGTTGAAATATGCCTGGGATCATTTCCGTGAGATGAGTTCTCTGGCTTTTAGCGATATGCAACATTTCTGTTACCACCTGCCTTTTACCCGTATGGCGCAGAAAGCCCATAAGCATCTGGCGCGTGTTAATAAGAGTAGTCTGACACCAGAACTGCTAGACCTTCAGGTTGAAGATACGCTGTTATATAACCGGATTATTGGCAATAGCTATACAGCATCGATGTATATCGGGCTGGCGTCACTGCTAGAGAATTGTAAGCACAATCTGGCCGGTAAACGGATCGGGTTTTTCAGTTACGGCTCCGGGTGTGTCGCAGAGTTCTTCTCCGGCAAAGTGGTGGCGGGCTATGAAAAATACCTGCACCAGGATAAGCACCAGCTGATGCTGGCGACACGTAGTGAAGTCACTTATGATGAATACCTGAAACTTTATAATGATGTAGATCCGGTTGATGGCGGAGAGCATGTTAAAGCTGAAGGCACGACCGGGCGGTTCCGTCTGGTGGGCATCTCTCATCATAAGCGTGAATACATCTCCTGCTAAGGAATTCCCTTCATGAAGGCGTGTGCTCCGGGTAAACTGATTCTCAGTGGTGAACACTCAGCAGTTTACGGAGCACCGGCTATCGCTTTGGCGGTAAACCGCTACATCAGATGTCATGCACAACAAACCCCAACCGATGGGCTTAGCTGGCACCTGCCTGAATCCGGCTGGCAAGGGCACATAAGCTGGCCTGATCTGCGTCAGTTAATAAATCACCTTGATCACCGATTTAAGCTATTTGAAGCCGGTGAGTTAACGGCCGGTAATATCCTTGAAACACCACAGCAGTTAGCGCTCTACGCACTGGGGCTTTGCCTGCCTGAAAGCGATCCCGTCAGTGGCTTGAAGTTAACTATCTATTCTCAATTACCACTTGGCTCAGGTATGGGCTCCTCGGCAGCCCTGGGTGCCGCTATCACATCTCTTGGTCAGAAGCTTTTTTCTTCGCCGCTTGATACCCCGGAACTTTTTCTGCGGGTACGTTACTGTGAGCGTTTGTGCCATGGGCGTGGTGGTCTTATTGATGCAGCTACTGTGAGTTATGGTGGGTTGGTAGAGGTCACACAAGGACAGGTAGAGCCATCGGCACTCCAGTTAGGAGATGGTTGGTATTATATTCACAGCGGGAGCCCCGATGCGGGTACCGGAGAGTGTGTTGACTTTGTTCGCCAGCGTTTTGCTGATTCATCGATCTGGCAGGCGTTTAGCGCGGTTACGGAGCAGCTGACAGATGCTATTGTTAAAGGTGAAAATCCTGGCAACCCTTTGAAAGAAAACCATCGGCTGTTAACGCAGATTGGTGTAGTGCCTGAGCCGGTTCAGCAGTTCATTCAGCAGCTGGAACAATTGGGTGGCGCCGCCAAGGTCAGTGGGGCTGGCTCAATTAAAGGGGTTGGGGCGGGTGCTTTAATCGCCTATGCGCCAGCAATAGATCTGTCTGCTCTTTGTGAGCAGTACGGCTATTCATATTTTCCGATTGAAGAGGATACTGAAGGAGCACGTCTTGAGGATTAAGGTTACAGCCCCGGGCAGTCTGATGCTGATGGGTGAGCATGCCGTATTATTCGGCCAGCGGGCACTGGCATGTGCGGTAGATAAACATATTACTGTTATGCTGACCCCACGTAACGACCGGGCCATCACTATCGACTCGGCGCTGGCGCAGTATAGTTCTAATCTTGATAATTTATCCGAAGACCCCTCTCTGAGTTTTGTGCTGGCCGCCATTAAGCGTCAGCTAGCTATACTACCAGCTGGTTTTGACTTGCAGATCGTATCGGAATTTTCTCATACTGTCGGATTGGGCTCATCTGCTGCTGTTACCGCTGCCGTGGTTACTGCATTACAGGCTTATATAGGCCGGGAGACTGTCGATGCCGATTTTCTATTTGATGAAGCGCTGGCGGTTGTCCATGAGGTTCAGGATGGGCGGGGTTCCGGCACCGATCTTGTGGCTGCCGTGTATGGCGGAGTAGTTGGATATACTGTGGCGACAGATGGTTCAGGCCCGTTGATCAAGGCGTTACAGGGGCTGCCTGATATCAGCTTGTTTTATGTTGGCTACAAGATAAAAACCCCGGATGTTTTAAAGTATGTTGAAGCTCAGGCTCAGCGTCACCCCTGGTTGTACAGTGGTATCTACCGCTTAATGGGAGAGACCACCGAGGAAGCTGAAACAGCGGTTGATAACAGTGACTGGCAGCGTTTTGGTGAACTGATGAATATCTATCAGGGGCTGATGGATGCGTTGGGTGTTAATGATAAAAAGTTGTCAGAGATTATCTATACCCTGCGTCAGAACGCCTCGATCACAGGTGCTAAAATTTCTGGCTCAGGCCTGGGGGATTGTGTCATAGCTCTGGGCAAGTCTGTCGATCTGCCATTATCCTATGAAGAGATACCCGTTTTCGTATCAGCTGAAGGTGTAACCGTTGAACTCATCTAATTCTGTGTTTACCAAACAAAGCGTAATTTCTCAGTATCTTCCGTCATCCGTCAAGCCTATGACAGATACTATTGAGCCGGTCTTTGCCCCAAGTAATATCGCTCTTTGTAAGTACTGGGGCAAACGGGAAGTAGAACTGAATCTGCCTGTTAACAGCAGTCTCTCTATTTCGCTGGCTCATCTGGGAAGTAAAACGGCAATCTCTGTTGCAGAAGAGGATCAGGTATGGCTCAACGGAACACGTCTTTTAGCAGAGGATAAGTTTTCCTGTAAAGTGATTGCGTTTATTGACCTGTTTCGTCGTGGTAACGACCACAGTGTCAAAGTTGAAACCGAGAATAATATTCCGACCGCTGCCGGATTAGCGTCGTCTGCGTCTGGCTTTGCGGCCCTGATGCTGGCGGTAAACCGATTCTATGGACTGAATTTGGATAATGCAGTGCTGTCCGCGTTTGCCCGTATGGGCAGCGGCAGTGCCAGCCGTTCACTCTATGAAGGCTTTGTCGAATGGCAGATGGGGGTACGTGAAGATGGTATGGATAGTTTTGCACTGCCATTAGACAGCCGTTGGGCTGATCTGCGAATTGGGCTGATCAAAGTGAGTACCGGAGAGAAAGCGGTGGACTCCCGCTCCGGCATGAACCGCACGGTGGATACTGCCCATTTATATCAGAGCTGGCCCTTGCAGGCAGCGGCGGATTTGCAACGCTTACATCAGGCGATCACCGAGCAGAATTTTACCCTGTTAGGCGAAACTGCAGAGCAAAACGCACTATCAATGCATGCGACCATGATCGCCTCCTGGCCGCCATTACTCTATTGGCAGCCGGACTCTGTAGCCGCCATGCAAAGCATCTGGCAGGCACGGGCAGAGGGTGTCGAACTATATTTCACCATGGATGCTGGACCGAATATTAAGCTGCTATTTACCGCCGATGCTGAAGCTGCTGTAAAGCAGCGTTTCCCAGGCCTGGAAGTTGTCGCCCCCTTTGGCTGAGCCGATGCCGTCCCAAGTAACCACTGAATCCAGTGGTTTTATTCTGACCCGGCAGCAGTTTGATACGTCCGGCGGAATTAGCTTTCAATTCTGGTTAAAAGGTAATCAGGGGGCGTTTCCTGTCACGGTGCCTGATCAGGAAGCGGTTTTCTTTGTGCTCGAAGAAGACCTCCCACGAATAGAGCCGTTACTCGAATCCTTAACGGACTGGCGGCTAACACCGCTCCCCCTGAAAGATCTTCAACAACGCTCTGTTTGCGGTCTCTATAGCCGTTCAATCAAAGTATATCGACAGCTTTCCGACCTATTGCAAACCTACGCTATCTCGATGATCGAGGAAGATATTCGCCCGGTTGATCGGTTTCTCATGGAGCGCTTTATTCAGGACAGCGCCAGGGTACGCTTCAGTGAAACCTCAGCACAGCTGCAACCGATAGATTTTGAACCTCAACTGACGATGTTGTCGGTGGATATTGAAACCACCATGCGGGCTGACCGGATCTTCTCTATCGGCCTGTACTCAGATCAGCTCAGGAAAGTGCTGATTGTGGGTGAAGGACAGAATGAGCCCTGGCTTGAATACGTTAACGATGAACGCGCATTGTTACAGGCGTTTGTCCGGGAAGTAGAACGCTGTGATCCGGATATTTTTATCGGCTGGAACGTCGTCGGGTTCGATTTTCGGGTACTACATGAACGGGCCAGACGGCTGCAGGTGTCTTTGAATCTTGGCCGGGACCGTAGCCGTATACAGGTTATTCAGTCGGCCAACGGTAAGTGGTTTTGCCGGATTGCCGGGCGGGTTGTACTGGATGGGATTGATACCCTGAAAGGTGCCACCTACCAGTTTGAAAGTTTCTCCCTTGAAAATGTCTCTAATCAACTGTTGCATAGAGGTAAGTTACTGGGGCATCAACAGGATGAGGGGCTCAATAAAGGTGAAGAGATCCAGCAGGTCTACCGTACCGATCCACGAAAGTTAGCGGAATACAATCTCGAAGATTGTAAGTTGGTCTGGGATATCTTTGAACATGCACAGCTGTTGCACTACCTGATTGAACGCAGTCGACTGACCGGTTTACCGCTGGATAAAGTCGGAGGTTCAGCGGCCTCCTTTGATAACCTGTATCTGCCGCGTTTACATCGTAAAGGCTATGTAGCGCCGGTGTATGCGTCGGGTGAATCACAGATGGGCGCCCCCGGTGGCTATGTGATGGAATCCCGACCCGGCTTGTACAACCAGGTGTTAGTGCTGGACTTTAAAAGCCTGTACCCGAGTATTATCCGAACCTTTATGGTGGACCCTTTTGCTTTGGCGGAAGGCACCGGCACTGAGTGCCCCCCGGATGATCTGGTGCCGGGTTTCAATCACGCTATTTTCAGCCGTAAAGAGGCGATACTACCGGGTATTATCGAGCGGCTCTGGCAAGCGAGGGATCGGGCTAAAGCGGAAAAGAATGCGCCGCTGTCGCAGGCCATAAAGATCATCATGAATAGTTTCTACGGAGTGCTGGGTTCTGATGTCTGCCGCTTCTTTGATCAGCGCTTGTCGGGCTCAATCACTCTGCGTGGGCATGAGATTCTGATGCGTACACAAGAGAAGATAGAGGAGGAGTTTGGTTACAAAGTGATCTATGGTGATACCGATTCGGTGTTTGTCTGGCTGGGAGATGATTTCCCTGTGGATAAAACACCGGAAGAGGGGCGTCGTCTGGAAGCCTTTCTTAACCGATGGTGGCAGGAAGAGATACAGCGGCGTTTTGGCCTGCCCTGTCATCTGGAACTCGAATATGAAACCCACTATCGACGTTTTCTGATGCCGACGATGCGCCATTCAGAGAAGGGTACTAAGAAACGTTATGCGGGTATTCGTCATTTCACCGATGGTAGCGAAGAGCTTGTTTTCAAGGGGCTGGAATCGGTACGTTCGGACTGGACACCTCTGGCGCGTCGGGTGCAACGAGAGCTCTATCGTTTAGTTTTCAGCGATACACCCTATACCGATTATCTTAAGCAGATCGTTAATCAACTAAAAGCCGGGGAGCTTGATGACGAGCTGGTTTATCGTAAGCGTCTGCGTCGTCCTTTAGAGGAGTACAGTAAGAACCGTCCACCCCATGTACAGGCGGCACAAAAACTCTATGATCAGTTATCCGACAGCAAAAGGCTGAACCGTTTTTCTGCCGGGATGCATATTGAATATCTGATCACGGTGAACGGCCCTGAACCGATATCGCTGTTGCGCTCACCTATCGATTATCAGCACTACCTGGATCGCCAGCTGGTACCGATCGCCGATGGTATTCTGATGTTTCTCGATGATAGCCTTGATGGTATATCTGCTCCTCAGATCAGTCTTTTTTGATCGCCTCTACCCGGCTATAAATAGTCCTGATAGCTACAAGTTTTACCCTTAGTGTTTCACTAAAACTTCACTGTGATGAATCTGGAAATTCCCGATAATGGACTCTGTTTTATTACAGGTGTGTTCTGATTTTGCAGGAGTAACAATGAAGCAGCGACAAAACCCGAAGCAGCCCTGGCTGTTAACCCCTGGGCCGATAAACACCAGTGAGATGGTTAAGCAGGCGATGTTGCAGGACTGGGGTTCGTGGGATGGCGATTTTCGTGCGATGACAAAAGCGATGTGCGAACAACTGGTTAGCTATGTAGATGATAACGGTGAGTTTGTCTGTGTGCCCGTGCAGGGGAGTGGCACTTTTGCTGTGGAAGCTACACTCGGTACGCTGATCCCTCAGCAGGGTAAAGCACTGGTATTGATCAACGGTGCTTATGGTCAGCGGATGACGAAGATACTCGATTATATGGGGCGTGATTATGTAATTCTGGACAAGGGTGATTATGAGCCGCCCCGGGGTGAAGAGGTTGCTGCTATGCTGCAACAGGATAAGGATATATCCCATGTTTTACTGGTTCACTGCGAAACCAGCTCAGGTATCCTGAACCCGGTGGCGGAGATTGCTGATGTGGTGGAACAGCAGGGACGTCGCCTGATCATCGATTCGATGAGTGCCTTCGGTGCGATCGATATCCGCAGTAGCGATTTCAGATTTGATGCCATTGTATCTTCTGCTAATAAGTGTTTTGAAGGGGTGCCAGGCTTTGGCTTCGCCTTACTGAGAAAAGAAGCGTTGCAGCAATCCGCTACTAATGCCCATTCCCTGAGTATGGATCTGTACGATCAGTGGTGCTATCTGGAAAAAACGGGTCAATGGCGTTTTACCCCACCGACGCATACAGTGGCGGCTTTTACCCAGGCGCTTAAAGAACATCAGGCAGAGGGAGGCGTCGTCGGTCGGTTTGCACGGTACAGCCGTAATCAAAAAAGGTTGGTGACAGGCATGCGTCAGCTTGGTTTTCAGACCCTTTTGGCGGATGAATGGCTATCCCCGATTATCGTTACTTTTTTCTCGCCGGGTCATGAAAACTTCAGCTTTGAACAATTTTATGATCGATTAAAGGCCCGTAATTATATTATCTATCCGGGTAAGTTGACCCAGGCTGAGAGCTTCCGTCTGGGCTGCATAGGTCAGCTTTTTGATGAACAGATAGATGGCCTTTTAGGCGCGATGGCTGCAGTTCTGGATGAGATGCAGATTCCGGATGGCTGTCCCAATCATTAAGTAATTTATGACCGGCAGCTAAGCTGTTGTCGCGTACTCTATTCTAAGGAAAAAATATGTATCGTTACGAACGTCAATATACCGGGCCGCTGCAGGCGATCATTATGGATTGGGCCGGCACTACTGTCGATTTTGGCTCTATGGCGCCGATCCGCGCTTTTCAGGGGTTGTTTGCCAGTCATGGAGTGCCTATTTCAGAAGCGGAAGCCCGTGGTCCGATGGGCACAGAAAAGCGGGAACACATTCGTCAGCTATGTGGTCACCCCCGTATCCGGGCAAGCTGGACTGAGGTTAAGGGTAGTGAGCCAACGGACAAGGATATCAATCGTATGTACGATGAATTTGTTCCGTTACAGATCGCAGCAATCGCTGAAACCGCAGTATTGATTCCCGGGCTGACCGATTTGCTGGCTTGGTGTGATGCCTCTGATGTTCAGGTTGGTGCGAATACCGGTTACGCTGATGTGATGATCGAAGGTTTACTGGCCAGAGCTGCCGAACAGGGTTATAAACCATCTTCAAATATCTGCGCAACGCAGGTGCCTCAGGGGCGTCCTTATCCCTACATGGCGATGATGAACGCCATAGAGTTAGGAGTTCATAATCTGGCGGCCTGTGTGAAGATCGATGATACCCTGACCGGTATTGATGAAGGCCTGAATGCGGGTATGTGGACTATCGGTGTTGCGGTGAGTGGTAATGAAGTCGGTATGAGTCTGTCTGACTGGAATGCACTGAGTGAAGAGGCGCAGAATCAGCGACGTTCTCAGGCGTATGACCGATTTAACCGTAGTGGGGCTCATTTTGTAGTGGATAGTATCGCTGATGTGATTCCGGTACTGGAAGAGATAGAGATACGACTGGGGGCTGGCGAGAAGCCGTGACCCTAACTGCATTTGTTTTGATTCTGGTCTCAGCACTACTGCATGTAGGCTGGAATCTTATCGGTAAAAGGATCGCTCAGACGATCCTTTTTTATGCCTGGAGTATGGCTGCGGGTGGATTACTGTTCAGTCCCTTTTTACTGCTGAGTGGTGCCCGGCTATTGAAGCTGCCAAACGACTTTTGGCTACTTTTGATCGGTTCAGGGCTCTGCCAGGCGCTTTATCTCATCGGTCTGGCCCGGGCTTACATGGGCGCTGACCTTAGTTTAGTTTACCCGTTGGCGCGGGCGTTACCGGTGTTGATCGTACCGTTGTTAGTGCTGATGGTTTATGGTGAAAGCTTGCTGAGCGGTCGGGATTTACTGGGCATGTTACTCATTCTAACCGGTGCGATAGCGCTGCCGTTGAATAAGTGGCGACGCTGGCAGCTCTCCGCTTATCTCTGCCCCTCGATCGGCTGGATTCTCCTGGCTGCGTGCGCCACCGCCGGATATTCTGTCATTGACAGTCTGGCGGTTCGCCTGATGGCCGGGCAGGGCTTTACTGCGTTTCAGGCCGGTAGCAGCTTTGTAGTACTCCAGGCTGTGTCGACGGTGCTGTGGATGCTGGTATTGCTGAAGCTGGTGTTCAGAGAGCGGCTAACGGACCTGCCGGATAAGCGCTGGAGCGTTATTGCCGGTGGTTTCGTCATCGGCACCTATATGCTGGTACTGATCAGTATGTCTCTGGTGGCCGAGGTCAGTTATGTTGTTGCCCTGCGGCAGGTGAGTATTCCGCTTGGGGTTATTATTGGTGTGTTGCTGTTAGGTGAACGGTTGAGCTTTCCTGGGCTGCAGGGCCTCTTGGCGATGCTGGTGGGGTTAATTCTGGTGTCTCTGGCTTAATTGTACTTTATGTTCAGCTACCGGTGTTTCCGTTCGAATCCCTCTCTGAAAAAGCGATCGTTGACCCTGTATATAGGACGCCCCACACTGTCTGGCAGGAATATACGATCCCCTTCAGCCCTAACACCTTTAATATCAGCTAAAGTCTCCAACGACAGTTTCCTGATGCCGAGTGATTGAAGTTCAGCAGGTATCTGATATTGATTAAGAACTTGTAAACAGTTTGAATCATTGCAGATCAGATCAAGCGATCGGGGTGCGCTGTTGCCTACCTGTACCCCTTTCCACTTTTCGCCTTGTATCAGGCTGTATTCGGCTTGTATTGAGGCCGACATCGGGAGAGTCAACAAAACAACTGTAATCAGCGTTAAAAAGCTATTTGTTTTGGGCATAGAAACTCCATAACGTTAAAGTAAGAGGGCAACACTGAAATTGTGCTTTGGATACTTATTGGGACAAAAGACCGAGTATATTGTTCATTTAGGTAATAAAAAAAGGAGGATTGTTTACCGAAGGACAGAAGGATAAATAGCTTAGCTCATTAAATGCTTTCCGTGGAGCGTAATCATCCTGACACTACAAAGCCTTATTCAAATTCCTGATGCTCGGGTAAATTGTTATCTATCGAGTACCAGGGGGCTTTTTGAGACACCCAAATGTGCTGCTTTTCTGAAGATTCCGGATCATCATCTAAAGAGCCCAGGCGCAAGATGAGATGCTCAGTATTTTCTCTTTTTGCATAGACTTGGGTTCCGCAGTTAGCACAAAAATACCGTTTTTTTCCCTTCGAAGATTCGAACGATTTCAGCTGTTCAGTATCGGACAGATTAAAATGCGCATCTGCAACTGCAGCGACACTCGAAAAGGCTGAACCATGTGCCTTCCTGCAGGTAGTACAGTGGCAGTGAACGATATCCCCCACAGTGCCAGAAATGGTGTATGTCACATTTCCGCAAAGACAGCTTCCTGTGATCATCATTACCTCGATATTTGACAGTTAATTGATACTCGGATGAATTGGATAAGCGGGTGATCTTGAGCCCATATCTAATTGATAATGTATCACTTTTCGGTGTTATACCAATAGCAAGTCTGTCTGCTCTTAGCCGTTATTAAGTTCGTTTAAAGAGGTTCAGAGCCAAGCTGCTGCGGTTATTCACAGGGAAATGAGCGTTGAGTATTTCCCGCCGTAGGTTTTTATGCGATGACAAGCCATAACTAAAAGTTTGGTTGACAAGCATTTGTGTCGGCTTGTAATAAAAATACCTTTTGCTTGTCCCCGGATAGTCATATTTCCCCGGTAATCTTCTGCGCCATGAATGGAATTTAGGGGCTAGCTGAAGTTATGTCGAATAAAGTAATACTGGTCGTGTTGGATGGTCTGGCGTATGAGACGGCACAGCAGTGTATGGGATTTTTACAAGGGCTGACTGAGCAGGGCAAAGCGACTTTGTACAAAGTGCAGTCTGAGCTACCGTCGATGTCTCGGCCCTTGTACGAGGCGATTCTGACCGGTATCGCACCGGTTCATAGTGGGATTGTCCACAATCATATTATTCGCAATTCCGATCAGAAGAGTGTTTTCAGCCTGGCCCGCCGGGCGGGATTGACCACGGCGGCAGCGGCATATCACTGGTTTAGCGAGCTTTATAATCGCAGCCCTTACGATGCTGTAAGGGATCGTTTTACCAATGATCCTGAACAACTTATTCAACATGGTCTTTTTTATCATCAGGACAGTTACCCGGACAGTCATCTCTATCTGGATGCTGAATGGCTACGCCGCCAGCATGACCCTGACTTTTTGCTAGTGCATCCGATGAATATTGATGATGCCGGGCATCGGGCTGGGTTAGATAGTGCTCACTACCGTAATACAGCCCGCCATAGCGACACCCACTTGTCTGAATATCTGATCCAATGGATGCAGGCCGGGTATCAAATCATGGTCACCGCTGATCACGGAATGAACCGCGATAATAGCCATGGGGGGACGCTACCGGAAGAGCGTGAAGTGCCGCTCTATGTGATAGGTGAATGTTTCTCCCATGATACTAAAGCTGCACCGCGTCAGTTGGAGTTGTGCGGCACTGTGTGTGAATTATTGGGTCTGCAGGATCACAATAAACCGCTGGCCTCTTCGCTGCTGATAGAGGGGTTGTTTCGTGAGAGGGATTACCGATGACCCTGGTTATCTTTGATCTGGATGAAACCCTGTTGGCGGGGGACAGCTGCACGCTGTTCTGTCAATTTCTGGAAGAGGAGGGGATAGCACCTACAGGATTTCTACAGCAAGACGCGTTGATGATGGCGCGTTACCACGCTCAGACTCTGGTGTTAAGTGACTATATCCAGTTCCTGATGGAACCACTTAAACCGCTGTCAGTGGCTGAGGTTGGGGCACTAATGCCCCGGTTTATAGAGCGCTATATTACGCCACGTTTTTACCCCGAGGCATTGCAGTTGCTGGCCGATTATCAGCAGCAAGGGGTGCGGCCGCTGATTATCTCGGCCACCGCTGAATTTATCGTTACCGCGATTGCCGAACAACTGGGGGTCAGTGATGTACTGGCAATTCAGTTACAGGTAGAAGGCAACGGCTATAACGGTGAAATAGAAGGGATACCGACTTTTCGAGATGGCAAAGTGGCCCGCTTAGAGCAATGGCTGGAGGCGCAGCAGGAATCGATGAGTGGCGCTCTGTTTTACAGTGATTCCATTAATGATCTGCCGCTATTGGAGCAGGTTGAAAACCCAGTGGTCGCTAACCCCGATCGCCAGCTGTTGGCAATCGCCCTTCAGCGTCACTGGCCAGTGTTGAACTGGACTGCGCCAGATTTAAACAATGTTTTATCCACTCAAACCCACGAACAACCTAAAACACGACAGGAGCAAAACCATGTCTAAACTTTTCATCGCAGGTGCTATGGCACTGATGGCGGGTAACGTACTGGCTGCATGCCCGACCGTTACCGGACCTGAAGCGGGTGGGCAATATCCACACCTGTTTGAGAAAGCAGAATTCGAAAAAACTCAGGGCTGCACTCTGAGTTTTAGTGAAAATCCGGCAATCAGTGAGTTGAACAGCCGTATTGGCGGTAATCCTGCACTGCTGCCTCTGTCTCAGCGTTTGCCGCATGAGCCTCTGGTGATCGCGCCTTACCAGAGCATCGGCCAGTACGGGGGTGTATTGGATGGTATCTCTAAAGCGACCGAGTCAGGTACCTCAGATCTGCTATCAGTTCGTCATGTAAACCTGGTGCGCTTCAGCGATGATCTGGCGACTGTGGTGCCTAACGTTGCGAAATCCTGGGAGTGGAATGCCGATTTTACTGTACTGAAGGTACAACTGCGCGAAGGCCACAAGTGGTCTGACGGTGCGCCTTTCACCGCAGCAGATGTGGTGTTTTGGTATAACAATATTCTGATGAACAGTAATGTTATTGAGAAGCCTAAGGCGCGGTTCCTCTCTGCCGGTAAAGCAGCTAATGTTAAAGCGCTGGATTCGACTACGGTTCAGTTCAGCATGAACGAGTCTGCGCCGGGCTTCCTGGATAACTTTGCACAGGATTACGCGCAGCCATTTCTGCCTAAACACCTGTTAGCGCAGTTTCACCCGGAATTTAATAAAGATGCTGATCAATTAGCAGCATCACTGGGCTTCGATAACGGTTATGCGCTGGTCAATTTCTATTATGGGCAGTCTGACTGGAAAGATATTCCCACCCCTTTACTGAAAGATAAAGCGGCATCTGATCGCCTGGTTAAGGCAGGTTTTACCGCTATTATGCCGACTCTGGAATCCCATCTGGTGGTTGAAGAGACGTTAGAGGGTCGTCACTTGGTAGCGAACCCGTACTTCTTCCAGGTAGACACTGCCGGTAATCAGCTGCCTTATATCAACGAAATAAACGAAGTCTTTATCGGCGATGAAGATATTCAGACGGCTAAGCTGATCTCCGGTGAAGTGGACTATAAAGCGCAGGCGGTTAATCTGCCACAGGCACCGGTCCTGTTGGAAAACAAAGCGCAGGGTCAGTATGAAATCGCCCTGCGGCCGACTATCTCTCAGACTACTTTCGCATTTAATCTGACCGATAAGGATGTTGAGAAGCGGGCGGTTTTCAATGACGTAAACTTCCGTCGTGCGATGTCAGTTGCCATGAATCGTGATCAGATTAATGAGATCGCTTACTTTGGTTTGGGTACACCGACTCAGTACACCGGTTTTGATGGCGATACGACTCCCTTTATCACTGATAAGCTGAAAAGCAGCTGGGTGCAGTTTGATCCGAAACTGGCTGAAGAACTGCTGGATAAAGCCGGTGTTGTGGATAAAAACAATGACGGTCTGCGTGATCTGCCCTCCGGCAAAAAATTTGAGTTGAATATTCAGTATGCGACTCAGGGAACGCCGTCTGAAGTGGTCGAGATCGTGGCTAAAAGCTGGAGTGATGTGGGGGTGAAAACCACCATTAAAGAAGTGACCTCTGATGAGTACCGTAACTCTCAGACCGCCAATGATCTGAGCGTTTTGAGTTGGGTGATGGGACGTCCATTAGCCAATATTGCAGGCAATACTGAAATCCTTGTACCACCCTATGGCAGTTTCTTTGATCTGCGTACCGGTATGCTCTGGTCGCAGTATCTGGAAACGAATGGGGCTGAGGGTGTTGCACCGCCAGCCACTGTTGCTGAGATGAAAAAACTGACGGATCGCTTCGTTACCCTGAAGGCGGGTACAGAGGCCTCTAATAAACTGGGCCTGCAGATCGCGGAGAAAGTGATCGATGACCTGTTTATCCTGGGTACTGTGAAGGCGGTTTCGCCAGTCTATCGTAATAAGGCGCTGACAAACTTCGAAGTGCCAAAGACCTCTTCTTATGAATTCTATCGCATGTATCCGTACCTGCCGTCTCAGTGGTATCTGAGTAACGAAGGTATGGCTAAGCAATAACCCGAGAAAGCGTGTAAGGGAGGGGCGTCGCCTCTCCCTTTTTGTTGTTCATCAGGAGTCGCCGTTTACTAAGCCAATTTTCAGGGCTGGAAATTGGCTTAGTAAACCCGAAATGCTTGTTGATTAAATCTGTTTAGTACGGAGTTCTATCGTGATCTCTCAATTTTTATCTGATACCTGGTTGTTGTGGGTTCTTCTTAGCATTGCGGGCCTGCTTTGGTGGAGTGCCCGGGATAGCCAGTATTTTAGCTATGTGCTCAATCGTTTTTTACTGGCACTGGCAACCTTGCTGCTGGTGAGTGGCATTGTCTTCGCCCTGATGGAGGTATTGCCGGGTGATTGTGCTGAGAAGTATATCGCTTACAAGAATACTCAGGGTGAAATGATTACTCAGGCGGATATCCAGGCTGAGCGGGTACGGATGGGATTAGATAAATCGTTGCCTGAACGCTGGGGGCGCTGGGTGACCAATCTTACCCTTCGGGGTGATCTGGGGTTCAGCTGTGCTAAACGTCAATCTGTTAACCTGGCTCTGGGCGATCGGTTCTGGATGAGCTTTATGTTCTGTATCGCAGGTCTGGTGTTTGCTTATCTGATCGCGGTGCCCTTCGGTATTTTGTCTGCGTTCACGATTAACAAGCCCTGGACAGATAACAATCCGCAACACAGTAAAACGGAACAGCTGGTCGGCACGCTGATGCTGAGTCTGCAGAAAGTACTGGATTTGTTGCTACGGGTGATTAGTTATCTGGGTCTGGCACTACCGAACTTCCTGTTAGCGCTAACCATTATTTTGCTTTATGTGTTTGCCGGTGAAGCGATGCCTACCGGTTTATTTTCGGAGCAATGGCGCAACGTTCCCTGGTTCGGTGATCAGGGTTTCGAAACTGAAAAACTGTATGACTTCCTGGGTCACATCTGGTTGCCGATCTTTGTTATCGGTTGGTCAGCGACGGCGTTGCAGTTGCAGACAGTGCGGGCGCTAGTGGTGGATGAATCGAACAAACTCTATGTCGATGCCGCCCGTGCCCGGGGCGTCGATGGGGTCGCTCTGTGGGCGGGGTACCCCGTACGTCACTCGATCAGTCCGTTGTTTAACTCGATCGGCTTTGACTTTCAACGGGTGTTTAATGATCTGCCAATTGTGGCGGTAGTGATCGGCCTGACCGACTCCGCTGCGCTATTGATCGAAGCGCTCTCGATGACCAACGATCAGGAACTGGCGGCCGGTATTTTGTTTCTGGTGGCGCTGGTGGTGATCGGTATGAATTTTATTACCGATGTGGTGCTCGCAGCGATCGATCCGCGGGTACGTAAGAGTGTATTGGGGAATTGATGATGAATGCACTATTAGCTCGCTTCGGGCGCAAACCGAAGTTGCAAAAAAATGATGAGTCCTATTACACGGCGGGTCAGTTATCGCTGATCAAGGCGCGGTTCAAGCGGAAGACCTCCGGTGTGGTGGCTGCCTGGATACTCGGCACATTGGTGTTGATGGGCTTCTTTGCGCCTTTCTTTTCTCCCGTCGACCCGACTATTCGTGGGGCTGATGCAGAGTATCGCCGGGGAGCTCCTCAGGCGGTATATTTTTGGGATGAGAGTGGTTTCTCTCTCCGGCCTTTCAGTTACACCTATACCAAAGCAAAGCATAAAATTGATATGAGTGCGCTGGCGAGTGGCGGGCTTGATGCGCTGGATGCCTTTACCTCGAGTGGTGCGCTGAGTTCCTCTAGTCAGAATAAGTTTGTGGTAGATGAACAACAGCGTCGCTATCTCCAGTTTTTTGTGCAGGGCTGGGAATACAGTCTGATAGACCTGAGTATGGCTGGGCTTGATCTGGATATTCGCTGGGATCGGCACCTGTTCGGTATTGAGCGGGGGCAGATTCATCTGATGGGCACCGATGAAGATGGGAAGGACATTTTTAGTCGCACCCTGCACGCTATCTGGGTCACCATCAGTATCGCTATTGTTGCGTTGGCGGTTAAATTAATTGTTTCGTTGTTTGTCGGTGGTGTGAGTGGTTATTTCGGAGGCCGGGTCGACACCATCATGATGAGTATTACCGAAGCGGTGCGGGTGATACCGCCGATTCCGATCTACCTTGCTTGTGCGGTGGCATTAGCGCAGATCGATCTGACCCCGGTGCAGCGTTATTTCGCTATCGCTGTGGTGATTGGCGCACTGGACTTTGCCACGCTGGGGCGGCGTTTACGGACTCATATTCTGACCGAACGGAATCAGGATTATGTACTGGCGGCACAGCTCTGTGGTTCAAGCACCTGGCGGGTTATCTGGCGTCATCTGATCCCTAGTTTTACCAGCTATATCATCGTTGATACGCTGATCAATTTTCCTTATGTGATTCTGGCGGAAACCAGTCTTAGCTTTCTTGGTCTGGGGCTGACAGAGCCGGTTAACAGCCTGGGAGTGTTGTTACAGAAAGCCCAGGACCCGGATATTCAACAGAATATGATCTGGCAGTTCTTCCCGGTCTTGGTGTTTGTCTTTCTGATCATGGCGTTTGTGTTTGTGGGTGATGCGTTGCGTGATGCCGCTGACCCTTATTCGGAGAAAAAGTAGGATGATTAATCATAATATCCCTGAAAACCTGCTTGAGATTCGTGATCTGAGCATTGATTTTAATACCGATGAAGGGATTGTACGGGCTGTGGACAACCTGAATCTCAGTATTCGCCCCGGTGAGGTCATGGGGCTGGTGGGGGAGAGCGGTTCCGGCAAGTCAGTCACCGCCAAGAGCATCATGCGATTGGCTCCGGGTAATGCGATTATTCAGTCCCCCAGTCGGATGACCCTGAATTATCATGATCAGGCGGTCAATATTCTCAAACTGCGGGGTCGTGATCTGAGATTGGTGCGGGGTGATGCGGTATCAATGATTTTTCAGGAACCGATGGCTAGTTTTGCTCCGGCGATCAGAATCAGTGATCAGATCATTCAAACGATGCAGATCCATCTGGGTTATGACAAAGATCAGGCCCGCCGTGCCGGTATTGAATTGTTTGAGCGGGTGGGCATTGTCGCCCCTGAAAAACGTTTTGATCAATACGTATTTGAATTGTCAGGAGGGATGCGTCAGCGGGCGATGATCGCGATGGCATTGTCGACTAAGCCGAAACTGTTGATTGCGGATGAACCTACCACCGCACTGGATGTGACTATTCAGGCCCAGGTTCTGGATCTGATGCTGGAGTTACGGGAGCAGCTGGGCATGGCGATGTTGTTTATTACTCATGATCTGGGAGTTGTCTCCAAAATTGCAGACAATGTCACGGTGATGCAACGGGGTAAAGTGGTTGAAGCGGGCAGTGCTGAACAGGTGTTATTTCAACCGCAACACCGGTATACCCAACGGTTACTGGATGCACTGCCACATCTGGATAACTTGCCTGAAGCGCCGGTCCATACCCCGGCGCCGCTATTGTCGATAGAAAATCTGTCGATCAGTTATCCGGTGTCCGGCAAGGGGCGTAAGGCGGAACAGTTCACAGCGGTAAATAATATCAGTCTTGATCTACCGGAAGGTCAGATTATCGGTTTGGTGGGTGAAAGTGGCTCGGGTAAGACCTCGTTGGGTAAAGCGATGCTGGGGGCCGCGCCTATCAGTTCGGGCACGGTTGAGTACCACCGTACTAAAAAGAAAGTGAAGTTTGGTGCTGAAAAAGCGATAAAGCGAAAGCGGCTGGCCAGGACTGCGCAACTAGTGTTTCAGGACCCATATAGCTCACTTAACCCACGGATGACGGTACGGGATATTATTGCCGAGCCGCTGGAGGCGATGAAACTGACTAAAAGCCGTGCAGAAACCGATGCCCGGGTAATCGAAGTGGCCCGACGCTGTCATATCGAAGTAGAACACCTGCGGCGTTTTCCCCATGCTTTTTCCGGTGGTCAGCGACAGCGAATCAGTATAGCGAGGGCACTGGTGTGTCGTCCTAAATTTATTGTTGCCGATGAATCTGTGGCGGCTCTGGATGTGTCGATTCAGGCGGAAATTTTAACGCTATTAAAGGAACTGAAAGAAGAGCTGGGACTGACGATTCTGTTTATCTCCCATGACTTGAGTGTGATCGCTAACCTGTGTGACTGGGTCTGTGTTATGAAACAGGGTGAGCTGGTGGAGCAGGGTACCGTACGGCAAATATTTCTTGATCCGCAGCAAGCTTATACTCAGAAGCTGATCAGCTCTATCCCTCTTCTGGAGTCAAAGGAGAAATGTCCATCAGGGTCACCTGAATTACTGCACATAGCGGAGCGTCCTATGCCTGCTGTGTCATTTGTGAGTATTTAATATGGATTACTCAATGGCTGAGATAAGAGCCTTTAATGCGACCTTGCAGGCGGGCAATTTTACCCGCGCGGCACAGTTACTATCGGTTAGCCAACCTGCTATTACGGCACAGATTCGTAAGCTCGAATCCCGTTTCAGTACGCCGTTACTGGAGCGGTTCAGTAAAGGCGTCAGGGCGACGGATCTGGGTAGGCAGCTGTACCAGATAACCCGGCAATATAATGACCTGGAAGCGGCGGTAGAGGTGCTGTCCAACCCGACTCTGGCCCCTGGTAAAATGACGCTGAAGGTGGCTAACGCCTCATCAATTATTTTTATGCCTCTGATCGCCGAGTTTAGTCGCCGTTTTCCGTTGACGACATTGAAAATTAAGTCGGTTGCTACTTCAGAGTGCCGGGAACTGGTGCTGAACAGAGAGGTGGATATCGGTTTGTTTCCGCTTATAGATGAGCGTAGTGAGCTTTCCCGACTGGCGTTTTCCTCCCATCGTTTAGTGGCGGTGCTACGGCCGGATCATGTGTTGGCAGACAAAGAGTCTCTGTCAGTGCGAGAGCTGGCGGACGAATCGCTGATTGTGTATAAGCCGGAAGCCTGCACTCAACAGTTGCTGGAAGGAGTGTTTGGCCGTCATCAACTGGCAGTATCCGGCAATGTGGTGGTGGATGGCAGACTGGATATGTCGGAAGCGGTGAGTCACGGTCTGGGGATTGGTTTTGCGCTGGAGCAGGATATTCGCCCTAATCCTTGTTTGAAGGTAGTACCGGTTATCGAAGCAACCGAAGAAGTGGTTGAGCATGTGGTATGGATGAAAAATCGCCGAAGTTTGCCGGGAATTCGTGATTTCATTCAGTTGGCTCTGGAGCAACGATGCGGGGCTCTCTCAGAAGTTAGTGAACTGTAGAAAAGTCTGAAACTACGTGATCAATTGCTCAAGTTCTCGGGTGCTGGCCGATATAACTCATATCGGTTAGGAGTATGATGATGGAAATTACAGCGGCTTCCGCTTCGGCGTATCAACAAGCTTCGTTACAGAACGATGTAGCGCTGGCTGTGGCTGGTAAAGCTAAAGACAATATTGAGTTGCAAGGTGCAATGGCGTTACAACTGCTGGAAAGTGCCGCGATGGCTGCTGTCGATCCAACGTCCCCGTTAGGGCAAAGTATCGACATAATGGCTTAACCGCGAAGCTTTATTAAAACCGCCTTATGGCGGTTTTTTTTACTTCAATCAGATGATGTAGTCAGTGGGAGGTTTAGAGAATGAGGTTGCTTCTATCTGCCTTATGGCGTCGGGGAGTTTCTCAGCCGGAACAGGCTTACTAAACAGAAAGCCCTGTATATTCTGACAACCCAGCTGGTTTAAGTATTTAAATTGTTCAGTGGTCTCAACCCCTTCGGCGATCAGCTCTAACCCCAGACTCTTTGACATCGCCGTAATCGCATTGACCAGTGAGGCATCTTCCGCATTATCTGGCAGGTCGCGGATAAAGGCGCGGTCAATCTTTAATTTATCAATTGGAAACTGCTTCAAGTAACTTAACGAAGAGTAGCCGGTACCAAAATCATCAATCGCCAGCTTTGCCCCTAAGGCTTTCAGTTGATTCAGCCAGCTGATCGCTTCAGTCGAGCTTTCAAGGAACATGCTCTCAGTAATTTCAAAAATAATGTTGGTTGGGTCTGCACCGGTTGTGTTGATAATCTCAGCCGCTACCTGAGCATTGAACCCCATGTGGCGCTGGCTACTGGAGACGTTAACAGAGACAGCGAGATTGTCGATGCCCAGGTCTTTCCATGTGCGTAATTGTTCACAGGCTTGCCGGAAAACCCAAAGCCCGATCGGCTGGATAAGCCCGGTATCTTCTGCCAGGGGAATAAATTCTGCCGGACTGATCAGCCCGTGTTCTGGATGATGCCAACGAATGAGCGCTTCCGCTGCGGTGACTTTATGGGTTATGCAGTTGTAGATCGGCTGATAGTAGAGTTCGAACTCTTCATGTTCAATTGCATGGCGCATCGAGTGTTCCATATCGGTACGGCTTCTTACCCGGTCACGCATTTCGGTATTAAAAAACTGGTGTTGATTTCGACCGTTGTCTTTTGCCAGATACATCGCCATATCGGCATGGCGTAACATAGCCTCGCCATTCTCAGCATCGCTGGGATAACAAGATATCCCCACGCTTGCGCCGATATACAGAGTCCGGTTCGCCAGCTGAAAGGGTGGGCGTAATGCTTCGATAGCTCTGTCCGCCGTCTGAATGGCCGCTTCTGGTGCTGCAATATCCGGTAATACAATGACAAACTCATCGCCGCCGAAGCGGGCGAGCAGATCATCATTACGGATGACAGACGTCAGCCTCTGGCTGACTTGCTGCAGCATCTCATCGCCAACGGAGTGACCTAAAGTATCGTTCACGGCTTTAAAACGATCGAGATCGATGAAGAGGAGTGCGCAGACGGATTGTTGTTCTTTGCAGTACTGCAATACCCGCTGTATTTCATGTTTGAGCATGATGCGGTTAGGCAGGCCGGTGAGGGCGTCAAAATTGGCCTGCAGCCGGATTTTCTCTTCATCGGCCTTGCGTTGAGTCATATCTGAGAATACGGCAACGTACTGCTCAAGCTCAGCATCGCTATTACGCACGGCGGCGATGGAGAGCCATTGTGGGTAGACATCGCCATTCCGGCGCTTATTCCAGACCTCTCCTGACCAGCTATCATTACGCTCAAGTGTTTTCCACATATCTGAGTAGAAGGTTTTATTCTGCCTTCCCGATTGAAATACCTGTGGCGTTTTACCAATGACTTCTGCGGAGCTGTAACCGGTTATCTCGGTGAATGCAGGGTTGACGGAGATTATTTTTGCATCGGGTGAGGTGATCATGATCCCCTCATTGGTGGTTTCAAATACTGCGGCATTCAATCGCAGTTGTTCTTCGGTGGAGCGTCGTTCAGTAATGTCCTCTTTAACAGCAACGAAATGAGTGATCTCACCCTGTAAGTTTCGGACCGCGGATATCGTTGCTGCTTCCCAGTATAGCTGTCCGTTCTTACGGCGATTCAGGAAAGTTCCCTGCCAGGCTTTTCCTGCCAGCATTTGTTCCCACATCTCCCCGTAATTGATAGGGGAAATATCACCGGAACTAAAAATATTGGGTTGCTTTCCTTCAACTTCCTCAAGTGAATAGCCGCTAACTTCTTCTGCTTTGGGGTTGATGTATTCGATGATGCCTTTGATATCGGTAATAACGACAGCAGCAGGATTTTGTTCCAGTGCTCTTGAGAGCTTGCGAAGCTCCTGTTCGCGTGATCGGGTTTCGGTCATATCGACCCGCACCCAGACTTCACCGCCCTCATTGGTTGGGCTATTACTGCACCGATAGCAGTCGCCATTCTCCAATATCTGTAAAGACCGGGATGCCTCGCCATTGTCATCAGGGTAGCTGCACTGTTGGTCGATAGCACTTTGAATGATGGCTTTAGGCGTGCCGGGTACGAGTAGCTCAGCTATCCAGGGATAGTAGCTGCTGAAGGTGTGGTTACATAAAATCAGCTGGTCATTAGCATCGAACAGGGCAAATGCTTCTTTAATATTATCGACACCGTCTTTAAGACGCTTTTGAGCTTTGTTGGTCTGACTATGGGAACGGGTAAGGCGAAAGTACAGAAAGGTCAGCAGGAGAATTAACGTGGCGGTCAGGCCGATCAATACTGAATTTAAGTACTCAGTTTGCTTCGCACTCTTGTTTCTGTAGGCGAGGTAGGCATTGTAAAGCTGATTAAACACCGCCCTGTTTGGGATCTGCTTATATGTTTTGAGAAGCTGCGTCAGCTGTGTTTGGGCATTCAGGTTGATATTAATATGGGATATCAGGTCGTTTACGCTGGTGCTGCTGTTGGCAGGAAGCCTGCGAAGATTGTTTTTGATCTCTTCTGCGTCCAGGCCGCTTCTGAAAATATGGTACTGATATAGCTGAGTAACAATTTCTTTGGCAAGGGGAAAGTTGGCATTATCATTCCCGGCGATGTCGTGCAACAGCGTGGGCATATAGTTCAGACCGTTGCGGACAATTGCTGCATGGGTTTTAAGCCGTTCAACTACTGTAGTTCGCTGCTGCAGAGTGGTGCGGTATTGATTAAGCTGAGCCTTCAGTTCTGGAGGCAGGTCAATAAATAGAGTCGCAACAGCGCTGTCGTTTTCCTGACGGTGAAGTCGTGTAGTCAGCGTGACGAGTTCGTCATAATTTTGCTGGCCCATTGAACTGATGAGTGATACTTCCAGATCAAGGGCGTTGTCCAGCGCTTGCTGTTGCAAGAGTATTTCAGAGCGCCGTTGATTGGGTTGCTTGCTTTCTATCTGAACGATATAGAAAAGCCAGGCGAGTAACGTTATCGCTATGATAGATGTCAGATACAGCCGGGTTTTAAACCAGATCATTTGGTCAGCTCCGGGTGCTCGCCTACCAGAGACTCAATGAATGCCTGAATGGCTGAGACATGTTTTGTTGGAATCTCACGACCTAGCTGGAAACGCCCCATGATTATTATGGCGTCTGATAATTGAGCGATTGAACCGTCGTGAAAATAGGGGGCTGTCAGGGAAGCCAGCCGCAAACTGGGGACTTTAAACAGGTATCTGTCGGCAGGATTGTGTGTATCGGCATAACGGCCCAGATCGGTCTCATTTATAGCGGTGCCCCGGTCGCGAAAATAGACGGAAATATCTGCCACTGCACCAAAGTAAGCGTACATGTTGCCACCTACATTTCTACCTTGATGACAACTGATACAGCCATAGGATTTAAACAGACGGTAGCCCTGTATCTGCGTATCAGAGAGGGCTGTTGAATCGCCAGTTATCCAGCGATCAAAGGGGGCATTGAGTGTAACCAGAGAGTGCTCGAACTGGATGATGGCGTCTTGTATGTTTTCAACATTGAGGCCATCGGTATAGGCTGCGTTAAATTTTTCTGTTAAAGGCTTGTCCTGGCTGAGGCGGTTTATTATCGCCGGCCAGTTACTATTCATTTCTACCGGGTTGTGCACCGGGCCACTGACCTGCTCGTTGAGATCTCTGGCACGGCCATTCCAAAACTGGACGAAATTTAAACCGCTATTGTAGACAGTGGGTGTGTTGGCGCTGCCAGCAGCCTGGTTAACACCGAAAGAGATAGCGCCGGTGTCGGCACCTCCCCGACTAAGATTATGGCAGCTGGCACAGCTAATACTGTTATCTGATGAAAGTCTTGGATCGTGAAATAGATCTCTTCCCAGCGCGGTTTTGGTCGAATTTAATGCAAGGTTTGGCTGCAGTGGTGAGATGGGCTCGGAGCCCAGATCCAAAGCCTGGACTGAGTTGCAGCAGAGAATCAGTAGAGCGAGTGTAACTACTGAAGTTAGTCTCGTGTCGATTACTAATATGTATAACTGTCGGGCCAACGACTCCACAAAAGCATCCTTTTGGATATGTTAGAGAGCGGGTATTTTTCCTTAATTGATTCTGTATGACCAGAACAGGGGTCACTATAACGATAGAAAAGATAAATAGCCCTATCTTTTTTAAGGATTAGGGCTGTTCCTCAATGGCTTTACTGCTCTTTAATCGTTGATGAACAGTATGACCAGGTTTTTAGGCCCATGGGCGCCCATCTGTAGTTTCTGTTCGATGTCGGCGCTGCGGGAGGGACCAGTAATCATATTGACGGTACGCGGCATGCTGTTACTGTATTTTTCTCTGGTTTTCTTCCATGCTTCTTCATAGACCCCAACAATAGTAGAGCGGCGTAGTATCACCAGATGATTATCCGGTAGGAAATTCAGGGTTGTTGGGCTCTGTGAGCCGGAATGAAGCATAATCGTACCGGTCTCGGCTATCCCGGCAAAGCTTGAGGTCAGGCTGGCAGTATCACCAGCCTGCGCAACACGTTCCGTACGGGTGATCTGTTGCTGATCCAATGGACTCCAGTCCAGTGCTGTCAGTTCAGTATCACTGGCGCTGATAAGCTGCTTAATACCATGATTGGATAACCAGTCGGTACACGCCTGTGGCACCTGTTCGATACTATCAAGTTCGATCAGTTCGGCCAGCGCTTCATCGGTCATCGCTTTGAATAGAGCGACTTGTTCCGTAAAGGGCAGTTGCGCCCGGCCTGGAATCAGGTTATCCGCTTTGGTGGCGAGTCGGTTAGCGACGGTTTGCTGGCGCTGGCTATCATCCTGATTGCGGTTCAGCCCGGTACGGATGTTACCCAGAATTTCTGCACGGCTCATGCTGGTGTTTGTTCCGCTCATGGCTGCTCTCCGTTTTTTTGTTGCTCTTTCCAGGCTTTCATAAAGGTGGTCCCTTGTGGTGCAGGCATATCCCGCCAGTCGGTCCAGCCTCCCGCCAGTGGTAACTTCTTAATCCTGCCTTTCTTGCCGGCCAGGCGTTTCATAAACCAACTGGCCATACGGGCATAAGGTTTGTAGAGGGCAGGGCGTTTGGCCATAAATGCCCATCCCGCCAAACCATAGCGGGCCGCTTTAGGTTGCAGATGCTTTTGGAATTCATCTTCACGCCAATGCCGCATCAGCTTGGGTAGCGGGATTTTAACCGGACAAACCGATTCGCATTTGCCGCAGAAAGTGGAAGCGTTTGGTAGCATGCCGCCTTTCTCAATACCGATCATCTGCGGTGTCAGCACCGAACCCATTGGGCCTGGGTAGACCCAGCCGTAACTGTGACCACCGACAGCGCCATAAACAGGGCAGTGGTTCATGCAGGCAGAGCAGCGGATGCAACGTAACATATCCTGAAATTCACTGCCGACCATTTCACTACGGCCATTATCAACCAGCACGACATGGAAATTTTCCGGACCATCCTGATCACCTTCGCGGCGTGGGCCCGTGGACAAAGTGTTGTAAACAGTGAACTCTTGCCCGGTTGCAGAACGTGCCAGTAACCGCAGGAATAGAGTCATATCTTCCAGCGTAGGTACCACTTTCTCGATTGAAGTGACGACGATATGGGTTTTGGGCAGTGTTTGAGTCAGGTCACCATTACCTTCGTTGGTCACGATAATTGTCGAGCCGGTTTCTGCAACACAGAAGTTTGCGCCGGTAATACCCACATCGGCAGCGACAAATTTATCCCGCAGCACTTCGCGGGCTTCCTGCATCAGAACCGCTGGATCGTCTGATTTAGGTCGCTTATGGTGCTCATGAAAAGCTTCAGAGACATCTTCCAGGTTCAGGTGGATGGCTGGGGCAATAATGTGACTGGGGTGATCCTCTCTGAGTTGAAGGATATATTCACCAAGATCGGTTTCCACCGGTTGAACGCCGTTCGCTTCGAGGAAGTCGTTTAGGCCGATCTCTTCGGTGACCATCGATTTTCCTTTTGTGACAGTCTTCGCGTCAACCTGCTTACAGAGATCGAGAATAATTTGGTTGGCGTCTTCCGCCGTGCGGGCCCAGTGAACTTGCCCGCCGTTTTCAATCACTTTGCTTTCAAACTGCTCTATATAGAGATCCAGATGTTCAAGAATATGGTTCTTCAGGTCTCGCCCCTGGTTTCGTAACTCTTCAAATTCGGGCATCCGGTCGACGGCGATGGCGCGTTTTTCAGGGAAGCCTGCTTTTAAGTTACCAAGTGCTTTTTGGAGGTTCTCATCGGCAAGTGCATCGTGGGCACGCTGTTTAAAGAACGGGGTATTTATTTGCATGGTCTCGCTCCTTAAAGTTGTTGTGCCAGGTCGTAATCGGCTTCGCCGATCGCAGGAATGTCGGTCATACCCGCCAGAATTTCGACTACATGACGCGCTTCAACCTGTTTGCCTTCGCGTTTGAGTTTACCTGCCATGTTCAGCAGGCAGCCCAGATCACCGCCTAGCAAGGTGTGGGCGCCGGTATTACTGATATAGTCGGTTTTATTCGAGACCATCCGGTTTGAGATCTCCGGGTATTTAACGCAGAAAGTGCCGCCAAATCCGCAGCAGGTTTCTGCCTCTTCCATCTCTTCAAGTTCTACTCCTTGAACTTGCTGCAGTAACTGCCGTGGTTGCTGCTTAATCCCCATCTGTCGTAGCCCGGAGCAGGAGTCGTGGTAGGTGACCTTGTGATTAAACTGTAATAGTTTTAGCTGCTCCTGCAGGGCGTTAGCGCCAATAACATCGAATAGGAAAGAGGTGATTTCAAAGCTTCGGCTTTTCAGGTTCAGAGCACGTTGGTAATAACTGTCAGAAGGGTCGAATACTTCAGGGTAATAGTGAAGCATGCCGATACAGGAACCCGACGGGCCGACAACGTACTCATAGCCATCGAAAGCGTCGATGGTCTGTCGGGCGATGTCCGCAGTGGTTTTGCGATCACCGGAATTGAAGGCAGGCTGACCACAGCAAGTCTGGCGCTCCGGTACTTCAACGGAACAACCTGCCTGCTCGAGTAATTTAACGGTGGCGAAGGCGACTGAAGGACGAAACATATCCGCCAGACAGGTAACAAACAGCCCGACGCGTGGGCCTGAAGATGAATTTGGCATGTGGTTTACCATTTTTATAGTTATTGGCTCGTTACAGAAGCGCTAAGACTGCTCTGTTGCTGTGAGTAAAGATAGTTAATGAAGGCCGGGAAAGAAATGCTACACTTCTAACTGGTCTGACCAAATAAGCAGGGTTCTCAGTTTATGAATCAAAATTTGAGTGACACACTGTTACAGCAATTAAAAGAGAGCTTTTTCTCAGGCGAGCTATTGCCGGGGGCAGAACTAGAGTCTCAGCGGCGTATGTCTGAGTCTTGGGGGTTGTCGCGGTCTACTGTGCGTGAAGCCGTGGGGCAGTTGGAAGCAGAAGGGTATGTTGAGGTGCGCCAGGGGGGTAAAACCCGGGTAAAGAACTTACTGGAACCCTATTTCAATATGCCGGTCGAAGGGGTCAGAGCGCTTGGTGATAATGCCGATTTTCAACGACAGGTTATGGATGTAAGGGCTATGCTGGAAGGGGAAGCTGCATTTTATGCAGCTTCCCGTGCGACAGATGAGCAATTACAGGCACTGGATACTGAATACCAGCAAATGCAAAAACGTGGACAGGGTGAAACTACGCTGGAAAAGGCTAAAGAAGACCTGCGTTTTCATATGATGATCGCGGAGTCATCTCACCATTTATTGATAATCTGCTTTAGTCAGCTGTTCTATACCCGTTTTTTCAACGCAATCTATGGGGTGTTAACATGCACCCTTAAAAAGCATGGTCGATACCCGGATGGCATCCGTGCTCAACACGGAGCAATTCATCAGGCGATAATGGCTCGAGATGCTGAAAATGCCCGGACAGCGGCGACTGAGCATATCCTTTATACCCGACAGCATCTGGATGAATAGGTTACCTCGGTTTATCGCGTCTGAACCTCTATCTGAAATAGCTTTATAGCAGGGCTTTCTGTATAATTCGCCGCCTTAATATTGCTACTTGGTTTGTAGCAGTGACTGGATTTTATACGCTGGCCTCTGGTACTGGTCAGCGTTAAGCAGATAGGAAAAGACGATGCCT
>JAIBCZ010000119.1 GCA_024679645.1 Amphritea sp. | reverse complement strand
TTGTACATCCAGGTAATCGGCAAAATAGAAGCAGAACCGTAAGGCGTTGCTGCAACCGCACCATTGTCTGGGCTAAGACCTTCAACAGGGCTGACTTTGTGACTAGCCAGGAAGGGTGCCAGATGACTCTTAACACCGATAGGACCCATACCCGGACCACCGCCACCATGAGGAATAGCAAAGGTTTTATGCAGGTTAAGGTGGGAGACATCAGACCCAATGACACCAGGCTTGGAAATACCTACCTGAGCGTTCATGTTGGCGCCATCCATGTATACCTGACCGCCGTTCTTATGGATCAGATCACAAATCTCAACGATATCTTCCTCGTACACACCGTGGGTAGAAGGATAAGTAATCATCAGGCAGGAAAGATCGTCTTTATGCTGTTCCGCTTTAGCACGCAGATCAGCCACATCAACATTACCCTTATCATCACAGGCCGTAACGATGATCTTCATATCCATCATCGCAGCAGACGCTGGATTAGTACCGTGGGCAGACGATGGAATCAGGCATACATTACGGCTACCTTCACCAATCGACTCCTGATACTTACGGATGGCCAACAGGCCAGCATATTCACCAGAAGCGCCAGAGTTTGGCTGTAAAGAAACTTTATCGTAACCGGTAATTTCAACCAACTGCTCTTCTAACAGGCTAAGCATCTTATGATAGCCCTGCACCTGATCAGCGGGTGCAAATGGGTGAATGCTGGAGAACTCAGGCCAGGTAACCGGAATCATCTCGGCCGTTGCGTTCAGCTTCATCGTACAAGAACCCAACGGAATCATGCCGTGAACCAGAGAGTAATCTTTGTTCTCCAGTTTCTTCATGTAACGCAACATATCGGTTTCGCTGTGGTAGCTGTTGAATGTTGCATGCGTAAGAATTGCATCTTCACGACGCATCTCAGCCGCGATACCAGTAGCAGTACCCGCAACAATCTCTGCATCCAGATCGGCAACAGACAAACCATGGCCTTCGCCCAGAATAACCTCAAGCAGTTGTGCAACATCAGCAGGACGTGTTGTTTCATCCAGCGTAACACCCAGCTTATCAGCAGCAGTCTGACGCAGGTTACAACCCGCATCCAACGCACGCTGATAAACATCAGCCGCTGTTTCTGGCAAAGTTAGTGTTAACGTATCAAAGTAAGTATCGTTAACCGCGACGCCTTTAGCTTTCAATCCATTCGCCAGAATAGCCGTCAGACGGTGAACCCGCTCTGCAATAGTTTTCAGGCCTTGTGGACCATGATAAACACAGTAGAAAGACGCCATATTGGCCAGCAGTGCCTGAGAAGTACAGATATTAGACGTCGCCTTCTCACGGCGGATATGCTGTTCACGGGTCTGCATCGCCATCCGAAGCGCAGGTTTACCGTTGGTATCGACAGAAACACCAATAATACGACCGGGAACCGAACGCTTAAGTTTCTCACTGGCAGCAAAGAATGCTGCGTGGGGACCACCAAAGCCCATTGGAACACCAAAGCGCTGCGATGAACCCAGCACAACATCAGCACCCAACTCACCCGGTGATTTCAGTAGTACCAGCGCCAGCGGATCGGCCGCAACAGACACCATCGCTTTCTGGTCTTTGGCTTTCTCAATCAACGTTTTTATATCGGTGATATCACCGTAAGTACCTGGGTATTGCAGCTGCACACCAAAGGCATCGCAGTTATCCAGATCAGTTAACGGGTTACCCACAACCACGTCAAAACCGAAGTATTCTGCACGGGTCTTAATAACATCAATCGTTTGCGGGTGAACATCATCAGCGACAAAGAAGACATCACTCTTTTTGCGGTTAGAACGCTTACACAAGGTCATCGCTTCTGCCGCCGCAGTTGCTTCATCCAGCATGGAGGCATTGGCCAGGTCCATACCGGTAAGATCCATCACAACCTGCTGATAGTTCAACAGCGCTTCGAGACGCCCCTGCGCTATTTCAGGCTGGTAAGGTGTGTACGCGGTGTACCAGGCAGGATTCTCCATCACGTTACGCAAAATAACGTTAGGGACCAGGGTATTGCTATAGCCCATACCAATATAGGTCTTGTTGACCTTATTCTGATCTGCCAGAGTACGAAGATAAGCCAGCGCGTCAGCTTCAGTAAGCGAATCATCCATAGCCAATGCATCATCCAAACGGATGGAATCAGGCACAGTCTGTGTAATCAGATCTTCGAGTGAATTTACACCCAGATCAGCCAACATCGCCTGTGTTTGTTCTGCATCGGGACCGATATGACGACGGGTAAAATCCGTTGTCTGTTCAAGATCACTCAGTGTACGAGTAACAGTTGCCATAACAATAACCTGCTCAAACTTTCAGCAGCAATAAACGCTACTAAACATTATTTCTAAGATGCGGGGCGGTTCTGCACAACCACCCCGCGTTTGCTAAAAAAGATCTGACCGGGGGACAGTGACCCGGACCTGAGTATTCAGGCCCGGACCAACATAGGTCAGCCTTCCTCTGCAATCGTAGCTGCGTACGCATCAGCGTCCAGCAACTTATCAAGTTCAGCAGCATCTGCCAGCTTGATTTTAACTATCCAGCCACCTTCGAAAGGCTCGCTGTTTACGGTTTCCGGCTCATCTTCCAGCGCTTCATTGATGGCAATAATTTCGCCACCAACAGGTGCGTAGATATCGGAAGCCGCTTTTACAGATTCAACCAGAGAGAACTCTTCGCCCGCATCCACTTCACGCCCGACTTCAGGCAGCTCAACGAATACCACATCACCTAATAGTTCCTGTGCGTGGTCAGAAACACCCATAGTGACAGTGCCGTCACCATTATCCAGAACCCATTCGTGGCTTGGTGCAAAACGGTAGTTAGATGGAATGCTCATAATTGTGTGTCCTATAAAAAGTTATGGTTGCGACTCAGGCCGTAACACTGAATGCCGCAACAGGTTTCGTTCTTATTAAATGCTTATTTGTACAGAGGGAAGCGCTTACACAGGTCTTCAACCTGAGTACGGACTTCAGCTTCAACAGCAGAATTATCTTCCGGATTAGCCACCAGGCCATCCAGAACATCACTGATCAGGTTACCGATCAAGCGGAACTCTTCAGCCCCGAAACCACGGCTGGTACCGGCTGGAGTACCCAGACGAATACCGGAAGTAACCATCGGCTTTTCAGGATCAAACGGGATACCGTTCTTATTACAAGTGATACCGGCACGTTCCAGAGCTTCATCAACGACGTTACCTTTCAGGCCCTTTGGACGCAGATCAACCAGCATCAGGTGCGTGTCAGTACCGCCAGTCACGATGTCGCAACCCCGTTCAACCATTACACCGGCAAGTACTTTCGCGTTCTCTACAACCTGCTCGATATAAGTTTTGAACTCAGGACGCAGCGCTTCGCCGAAAGCAACCGCTTTCGCTGCGATAATGTGCATCAGTGGACCACCCTGCAGGCCAGGGAAAACAGCCGAATTAATCTTCTTACCGATATCCAGATTATTGGACAGGATCATGCCACCACGAGGACCACGCAGAGTCTTATGAGTCGTCGTTGTTACAACATCAGCATATGGCAGCGGGCTTGGGTGAACACCGGTGGCAACCAGACCAGCAATGTGTGCCATGTCGACAAACAAATAAGCGCCAACTTTATCAGCGATCTCACGGAAACGGGCAAAGTCGATTTCCCGCGGAATGGCAGAGCCGCCGGCAATGATCATTTTAGGCTGACACTCAACCGCCAGCGCTTCAACCGCATCATAGTCAATACGGCTATCGTCTTTAGAAACACCGTATTGCACAGCGTTGAACCACTTACCGGACAATGCAGGACGAGCACCGTGAGTCAGGTGACCACCGGCATCCAGAGACATACCCAGGACAGTGTCGCCTGGCTGTAGCAGTGCAAGCATAACCGCACCATTTGCCTGTGCACCTGAATGTGGCTGAACATTAACAAACTCACAGTCGAATAACTGCTTAGCACGCTCAATAGCCAGACCTTCCGCCTTATCGGCATACTCACAACCGCCGTAATAACGACGACCCGGGTAACCTTCAGCGTACTTGTTAGTCAGCACAGTGCCCTGAGCCTGCATTACCGCTTTAGACACAATGTTCTCAGACGCGATCAGCTCAATGCCCATTTCCTGACGCTCAAACTCTTCGTTTACAGCGGACATCAGGTCAGCATCACGATCAGCCAGTTCCTGGGTAAAGAATGCTTCGCATGCCGCGTCGCCGCGGTACAGATCAGATTGACTCATGGTTTTTTATTCTCTTGTTAAGTTCGTAATCAACCGCTCGTAAGCAGTCATTCAGGAATAATCAGCAAGCGACGACGTTGACCGCCAGTCCGCCCTGAGAGGTTTCTTTATACTTGTCCTGCATATCAACACCGGTCTGACGCATCGTTTCGATCACCGAATCCAGTGACACGTGATGCTGACCATCGCCACGCAGGGCCAGGCGGGCAGCATTAATCGCTTTAACCGCACCCATCGTATTTCTTTCAATACAGGGCACCTGAACCAATCCACCAATAGGATCGCAGGTCAGCCCCAGATTATGTTCCATACCAATTTCAGCAGCGTTTTCTACCTGCTGAGTGGTACCGCCCATTACAGCGCACAGTGCGCCTGCAGCCATAGAACAGGCCACACCGATCTCGCCCTGGCAGCCGACTTCAGCTGCAGAGATAGACGCGTTCTTTTTATACAACATGCCAATAGCTGCCGAAGTGGCCAGAAAATCAAAGATGCCCTGCTCGTTCGAGCCCGGAACAAACCGGTCGTAATAAGCCAGCACCGCAGGGATAACGCCCGCCGCGCCATTAGTAGGCGCCGTAACGACCCGACCGCCCGCCGCATTCTCTTCATTCACCGCGATAGCAAACAGATTGATCCAGTCCATCACAGTTAGCTGATCTTTAAGAGCAGCTTCAGGGTTGTCTTTTAACTCTTCATACAGTTCATGAGCGCGGCGCTTAATATGCAGTCCACCAGGCAACTCACCCTCTTCACCGCAGCCACGCTTAATACAGCGATCCATTACCTGCCAAATACTACGCAGACGCTCATTCAACTCTTCTTCGGTATGCCAGGTGTGTTCATTCTTATGCACCAGCTCGGCAATCGTCATGTTGTGCTTTTCACACAGCGCCAGCAGTTCAGCACCGTTATCAAAATGGTAAGGCAATTTAAAAGCAGGCTCAGATTTAGCTTGTTTATCAGCTTCGACATCGCTCAGGACAAAACCACCACCAACCGAATAGAATATATTGTCATGCAGCACGATGCCGGCGGCATCAAAGGCCTGAAAGCGCATACCATTAGGATGCTTAGGCAGGGACTCACCAAAATTAAAAGGAAGATGTTCTTCAGGGCGAAAGGCGATTAGTTTCTCACCAGCAAGATTTAACTGACCGCTGGTTTGAATCTGCTCGATATACTGCGGCACTTTATCAGGATCAACCAGATCAGGTTTTTCACCCATCAGGCCTATCATCACAGCAACATCAGTGGCATGGCCTTTACCGGTCATCGCCAGAGATCCATACAGGCCGACCTTAACGCTAACGACTTTAGACAGGTCGCCACGTGACCGCAGCTCATCAAGAAAACGATTAGCCGCAACAACCGGCCCAACCGTATGGGAACTGGAAGGCCCGATACCTACCTTATACAGATCAAAAATACTTAGTGGCACTTCAGCTTCTCCACAGCGGTTATCCGCTTTTCTTATTATCAGTATTCAGTGTTATCTGGTTGTTCTCCGCTAGATCCAGAGAGTTAGCAGGTGTTCGACTCTGCTTACATTGATCATTTAACCAGCAACTGAATTTCAGATTAGCAGCGCTGTTTTCCAAAATCAACAAAAAGTTTCTTATAGGAAACATATTTTCTTTGCATATCCTTAATCCACATATCGGGGATTCTTTCAAAGAGTTCCGGGATTGTGTACTATGATTGGAAACAGACAACCGGTAATTAGTTGATAAAAAAAGGCTTTTGCGTACCCTCTAGGCCATCAATAGTTTAGTTTATTAAAACTAAACTCATTCACAGTCACTTGTTTTTGGAATTAAAGAGTCGCTCCTGAACAAATCAGATTGTGCTACCTGTTGTATAACTAACCGGTATAATCACAATTACGATGAAACTGTCTTAATACGCGCATTACAACGACTGCCATGACCTGAGCAGAGTAAAGATTCCATGGAGCATCCAATGTCAGATAAACCTTCATTCCTACAAGACGAACAGCTGTTCTTTAAAGTCTCTCAGGACAACGCTGAAGCGACAGTAGAGCCGCTTGAGCTGGGTAAGCGGGTGCGTGAAATTCGTCTCAGCCAAAACCTGACATTGGAAGAAGCCAGCAAACGAACCGGACTAGCTCGATCAACACTTTCCAAGATCGAGAACGAACAGATCTCACCCACCTTCACAGCAGTGAATAAATTAGTGAAAGGTCTGGGCATTGATATCCCTCAGCTGTTCACCCAGCCAACCAAGAAAGCCCCCGGCAGTGGCGGACGTCGTGATATTACCCGTAGCGGTGAAGGCAAGCCCCACCCAACACCGACCTACGA
>JAIBCZ010000140.1 GCA_024679645.1 Amphritea sp. | reverse complement strand
CTCCCGTGAAGCCCAGGATGAAACATAATGAATGCCAATAACAAAGGTGCTACCAACAAAGCCGATACATAATCCGAGGGCCAGGTATTGCCAGTAATATTGTGCATAAGCAAAGCCATACAGAGGTATGCTCACTAGCAGCACCACCCCCAGCATCAGCTTCCGACCACCGAAGCGCTCCGCTAAAATTCCCATCGGTAAACAGGCTAACGCACCACTTAAAATCGGCGTTGCGACCAATAAACCAAACTGAGTTTCACTCAGCTGTAAATCCTGTTTAATCTGCAGGCCAATAACGGAAATAAGCGTCCAGGTAGCAAAACAGGCCGCAAAAAGCAGGGTGCTCATGATCAGGGCTGAGATCTGTTTTTGTGTTTCCTGGGCAGGCATTGGTCACTATCCGGTTTATGGACTTGCTGCTAAGCTAAACCCTCTACCGCATACGGGTATTGACCCAAATCAATACACAACTCACTGAAATTAGTGCGTTTTTCCTAAAATACCTCTTTAGTGGTACCACCACCAATAGTTGTAACTTTATGTTTTAGCTTGTATTTTTGATACCCTGATTCAATCCTGAAGAAACACCAGATAACACGCAGGTTCTTTGTGAGTACAGACGTTTTCTGAGGACAGGAGCCCAAATGAATTTTCTAAAAAAGTCTATCATCACCCGTTTGGGTACGGCGATGTTCGCGATCAGCCTGATGGCTCTCATCAGCATGATCAGCTCGGTGATAGTGGCAGAAAGTACTCAGGGAGACGCCGCTGGTATAAACCTGGCCGGTTCTCTGCGAATGATGTCTTATCGAATCGTTTCCGAAACCCAGCAGTACGAAAGCGCCCCATCGAATAAAGCCTTAACCAGAGTATTAGACTCCATTGACGAGTTTGACATTCGCATCAATGATACGGTGCTGACAGATGTCATCCCCGAGGGCAAGGACCACAAACTCTATCAGGTATATCAGTCTCTGATGTCAGAGTGGCAAAGTGTTTTATCTCCACGCTTAAAAACGGAGTTACAAAAAAGTCCGATTGATGGCGCTAGAAATCTGGAGATGCTTAAAGATTTTGTAACCCGTATCGACCACATGGTCAGATTACTGGAACACAGTACCGAGTCCAAAATTAAACTGCTCAGTCTGGTACAGGGCATCAGTTTGTTAATGACGGTCATCATCATCTTTATCGCCCTATATGATATTAAGTGCAACGTGGTTGAACCCCTAGGGCAATTATTACACGCATCTAAAGAGGCCAGTGAAGGTAAACTCACCGCACGGGTTTATTATCAGAGTGATGACGAACTGGGTCTGTTGGGCACAACCTTCAACCACATGGCCGGAGAGCTGTCTAAAATTTATGCTGATCTGGAAAACCGGGTACAGCAAAAAACAACTGAGCTCCGTGATACTAACCAGAGATTACAGCTGCTGTATAAAGCAACCCGACGTTTCAACCAGGATGAAGATATCTGCCGCCGTCTGATGCCGGTCATGAAAGAACTGGAAGAAACACTGCCGATCGGCCCAGTTAGCGTTACGTTGTGCGACCCCAGTCAGCCCAGCAGCTACCGACTACTAACCACCCAACAAGAGAAACGGCCTGCAGACTGTATGCAGACGAGCTGTAGCGACTGTATCGTACCCTCACTGAAAAGCCGCCCATATAAATCGGCTAACTTCCCTATTCAAACCCGAGAGGCATATTTTGGTGAACTCACCATTGCTTACGCACTCTCTTCTCCACTCACAGAAGACCAGAAAACCCTGATCGAAACGTTGGTCGATAATCTGGGAACGGTATTATCACTGGAACTGAAAGCCACGCAGGAACAGCATATGTCTCTGATGGAAGAACGAGCCGTTATCGCCCGCGAATTGCACGACTCGCTGGCGCAATCGCTATCCTATCTGAAGATGCAGGTTGGCCGACTGCAAATTTTGCGCAAAAAACATCAGAGTGAACAACAGATCGATGATGTTGTGAATGAGCTAAAAGAAGGACTCAACAACGCTTACTATCAGTTGCGGGAACTACTGACCACTTTCCGTCTGACTTTAGATCAGCCTGGGCTTCGACCCGCACTGGAGTCCACTGTTAAAGAATTTTCTGACCGATTAAACTCTGAGATCAAGCTAAAATACAATTTGTTACCGCAGAGTTTAACCGCTAACCAGGAAATTCATGTATTACAATTAGTGCGGGAGGCTCTGGCCAACGTGATAAAACACAGTCAGGCTTCAGAGGCTGAGGTACGCGTAACCCAAAATGGCAACCAAATGGAAGTCTGCGTAGAAGATAACGGCATAGGTCTGCCTAAAGATAAAGATACTTCCGGCCATTATGGTCTGGTGATCATGCAGGACCGAAGCTCCACCCTCAATGGCGAACTTAAGGTGGAAAACAGAGCATCAAGCGGCACCCGGGTGATTCTCACCTTTTCTGCTAAACAGACTTAAGAGACAGTAATGAATACAGAAGATAATAATAAATCCGGACCCGCATCAATTCTTCTGATTGATGACCACCCCCTATTGCGTAAAGGGGTCAAACAACTGATAGAACTGGACTCCGAACTTTTAGTCACAGGTGAGGCCAGCGATGCAGAAGAAGGCGTTGAGAAGGCAATAGAATTAGAGCCAGACCTGATTTTGCTAGACCTGAACATGCCCAGAATCAACGGTATCGAAACCCTTAAGTTACTACGAGATGCCGGCGTCACCTCCCGGGTTGTGGTGTTTACCGTGTCTGATAATGAAGAAGACGTCATTGCTGCGCTGAAAGCCGGTGCTGACGGATACCTTCTCAAAGATATGGAACCAGAGGAGTTGCTGACCAACCTGAATCAGGCAGCTAATGGCAAGATGGTTATCAGTGAACGTCTGTCTACCGTGCTAGCACAGGCACTGCAAAGTAACCGTAAGCGAACGGGGCCGGATATCAACAGTCTCTCCCCCAGAGAAAAACAGATCATTAAACTCATCGCCGGCGGCCTGCCTAACAAGTTAATTGCCCGTAAACTGAATATTACTGAAGGCACCGTCAAGGTCCATGTAAAACATCTCTTCAAAAAGCTTCACTTGCGCTCTCGGGTAGAAGTCGCGGTCCTGGCTGTTCAGGAGGGGCTTGGCTGAGAAAAAAACCTGGCGAGTCTTCTGCCTGTATCCCGCTATCGGAACGGGTTGATGCTATACTGAATCAGTCTATGACGAAGCAACTCACATCGATATACAGAAAAGCCCCCCGGGACCAAACTAGCGAGGGGCTATTCTGTTTATGTGAGCCTCCAATGACAAAAAATCATTCTGAAGTGATATAACCTTACCTCCTCTGCACGTCAGAATTTGACTTCTGTCATGGAATGACAGAGCCACTTCTGAAACGACAAATTATAGTATTCTCAGTTTATCCCCTCCAATATCTGCCAATTTAGCCATAGATACCTCCTAAGAGGTCATCTCAACAAACAGACATAAAAGTTAACACCTAATAGAAGTCTTTTATATTACAAATCAAATAGTTAATAAAAAAATCACACCCTACCACCAAGGGAGTATAGCGGCCTGAAGAAGCACAACAGAGACTCCCTATCGTTGATATGCATCAACGGTTTTTATCGTAGAAAGGCCTATTTTGTAACCTAAATTTTTATCTCCTTACATCTTTAGGGCAGAGGTTAACACCTCCGGAGCAGTCAAATGTCCACTAGTAAATTTAGCTTACTTAATTTTGGCGATCCCAAAATTAAAACATTACATATCACCTGGTTTGCCTTCTTCCTCACCTTTGTGGTCTGGTTCAGCCATGCTCCAATGCTCGCTTACATCAAAGATGTATTCGGCCTTAGCAGCGCTGAGGTCAAGGCGCTGATGATCCTCAACGTAGCACTCACTATTCCTGCACGTATTGTGGTCGGCACACTGGTTGATAAGTACGGACCCAGAGTCGTCTACAGCATGCTGCTGGTCATAGGTGGATTCATCTGTATAGGTTTTGCGTTGGCACAAACCTATGAACAACTAGCCATAATGCGCTTTCTGAGCGGCTTTATCGGCGCTGGATTTGTTATCGGCATTCGCATGGTCGGTGAATGGTTCCCGGCGAAACAGGTCGGGGTCGCGGAAGGTGTCTACGGCGGATGGGGTAACTTTGGTTCTGCCGCTGGCGCCATGACACTGCCGACTATCGCTCTGATGTACGGGGGTGAAAACGGCTGGCGTTATGCCCTGATCTCCATCGGTATAATCGCCATAATTTACGGTTTTATCTTCTACAAAATAGCCCGTAATACACCGAAAGGCTCTACCTATTTCAAACCTAAAAAGCACGGTGGACTGGAAGTTACCAGCAAGAAAGATTTTGTCTTTTACATCCTGATGAACATACCGATGTATGCCGCACTCGCAGTGCTTACCTGGAAGCTATCACCCAGCAACATAGGTTTGCTGGATCAGTTCGCTACCTACGCAATCTATGTCGTACTGGCGGTGCTTTTTCTGGTGCAACTGCGAGCCATCTATCATGTAAATGAAGAGAACCTGAAACACGGTGTACCTGAAATCCAACGCTACAAGTTCAAACAGGTCGCGGTACTCGATATAGCCTATTTTGTCACCTTTGGTTCCGAGCTGGCGGTGGTATCAATGCTGCCTCTGTTTTTCCTGGAAACCTTCGAAGGACTCGACCCGGTCAAAGCAGGTCTGCTGGCCTCAGGTTTTGCCTTCATGAACTTAGTTGCACGGCCTACCGGTGGCCATCTGAGTGATACTATCGGACGTCGTAAAACACTGAGCGTGCTGATTCTGGGTCTGATGGTGGGTTACTTTATCCTCAGTCAGATCGACGGTGGCTGGTGGATACCACTGGCAGTTATTGCCACCATGGCCTGTTCCTTTTTTGTTCAAGCTGGCGAAGGGGCTGTCTTCGCGGTAGTACCATTGATTCAGCGTCGCATGACAGGTCAGATTGCTGGGATGGCCGGAGCCTATGGCAACGTCGGAGCAGTGTGCTACCTTACCGTACTTAGCTTCGTTGATTATTCTACATTCTTTATGGTGATCGGCGCCTCCGCTGCGGTAGTGTTTTTCCTGGTACAGTTTATGGACGAACCCAGTGGCCAGATAGCCGAAGTACTACCGGATGGTACCGTACAGCTGATCAATGTTGAGTAATCCGCAAGTCGAGGGATAGTTCTGGGGTGGGGTGTTATTAACGACACCACCACCCTTTACCTTGTGAAGAGAAGGGACGAATCGATGAATGATCTTGAGTCGCAAACTATCTACCTGCAAGACAGTGTTATAAAGCTGTCAGCTGGCCAGCGCAGCGACCAGGGACGTAAGGAACAAAACGAAGACTGTCTCGGTTTTTTTCACCCTGAGGGTAACCTGCTGGCAACCAAAGGTGCTGCTGCGGTTATTGCTGATGGCGTTAGTACAGCCGAAGCTGGAGGCGAAGCCGCACGTTACTGTGTTCAGGAATTTCTCAGCGACTACTTTGACACTCCGGATATATGGACCGTTAGTAAATCGGCCCAAAAAGTTCTGACGGCAATCAATCGTCTGCTCTATACCCGCAGCCATGAATATCTGTCCACATCCCGGGGCCACATTTGTACCCTTTCGGTACTGGTCATCAAATCAAAAACAGCACACCTATTCCACATCGGCGATAGCCGAATCTACCTTATTCGCAATAACGAACTTGAATTACTCACCACTGACCATACCACCCAACTCAACCGCAAAGACAGTTGCCTAGCCCGTGCCATGGGTATGGATACCCACCTGGAAATCGACTATCTCTCTATGGAGATCCAGGAGGGACATCTTTTCCTACTGTCCACCGACGGTGTGCACGATAGCCTGACGCCCGCGATGTTAAAGCAGCTATCTCTCGCAT